>MHBM01000243.1:0-1552 GCA_001804885.1 Lentisphaerae bacterium RIFOXYA12_FULL_48_11 | reverse complement strand
TTCCGACATTTTCCGGATGGACAGGATTGAGACAGGTCCCGCCTCGAAACTGGAAATCAGGTTCTCTGACGGTACAGTCATTTCACAGGGTGAAAGAAGTGTTATTGTCATTGAGGACTGCCTTTATATGCCTGACAACTCTTCTCGGTGTAATTTTGTTTTGCGGTTCTCCAGGGGGATTTGCAGGGTGGTAACAGGGTTTATTGCCGAGATTAATCCAGATCGTTTCAAGGTCAGGGCGAAAATGGCAACAGTAGGCATCCGGGGCTGTGATCTTATTTTTCGCAGTACTCCGACAATAAACGATATTTATGTGCTTGATCTTGGTAGCGCCAAGTCTGTTGAGATATTCACAACTTCCAACGGTTCTAGTGTAAACAACCTGGAGACTGGTAGCGAACTTGATCTGGATAGCTCTCTAAAGAGTGCCATAACTGTTACTAACCCACTGTTACATCTTTCCATTTCTGAAGGGAAAGGACCTGAACAACATACTATTGGAATGGATGAAGCAAGATCTTTAATTACTGAAACATCACACATGACGCCGGCAAGGTACGAAATCCAGCAGAAGGCCGATGGCGCCATCCTTAAAATTAAACCAGTCAAGTCTCCTGCGAAAGAACCACCTGTGTCGAAATAGACTTTATGCCCCTTGTGCAGACCACACATATCCGAGCATCTAGTATTTTGATTGCGGTTCTTGTCATGCGCTGAGTATCATCTACAACTTGATGCAACATACATTAAAACATTATTCACTTTGTCGTCCTTTGCCTATGACACGGCAAGAAATGGATCAACGTGCATGGGATACATGCGATATCATACTGATCTCCGGCGATGCGTATATCGACCACCCGTCCTTCGGCACAGCTATAATCGGACGTTTTCTGGAGTCCATGGGTTACCGGGTTGGAGTAATAGCGCAACCTGATTTCCAAAATGTGGAAACTTTTCGAGTTCTCGGTCCGCCAAGACTTTTTTGGGGTATCACGGCAGGAAATGTCGACAGCCAGCTTGCCAGGCTTACTGTCATGCGCAAACTGCGTCACGATGATGCTTACACACCTGGAGGTCAATCTGGTAAAAGGCCTCCAAACGCATCTATTGTTTATTCATCAATGGCTCGTCAGGCATTCAAGGGTATCCCCGTAGTATTAGGTGGAATTGAAGCATCGCTGAGAAGATTTGCATATTATGACTATTGGACCGACAAGGTTAGGAGATCCCTGATATTTGATGCTAAGGCCGATCTTATTGCCTTTGGTATGGCAGAAAGTACCATAGCTGAGATCGCTAAGAGATTGCATAATAACGAAGATCTGCACGGGATAAGGGGTACGGCAGAGATATGCAGGGAACTACCTGATTCTCAAAGTATAATAGAAATCCCGTCATATGAAGCGGTATCGGCCCCAAATGCACAGGGGAAAATAGAGTTCAGTAAAATGACCAGGCTAATCATGGAAAATTATCGCAGTGATAAGTCTGTCCTGGCACAGAAACATGACAATCGCTGGTTGGTGGTCAATCCGCCTTCCCCCCCCCT
>MHBM01000242.1 GCA_001804885.1 Lentisphaerae bacterium RIFOXYA12_FULL_48_11 | reverse complement strand
AACCTGCTCCAAAGGCCTCACCGTGGAATAAGGCTCTACCCGCAGATAAGCCGCGTGCGGTATCCTGACATACTTGTACGACTTGATGATCGGGTCGGTAATCGGACCAGCATAAGCCGTAGGTATTTCACCACGATCAACAACTATCGTCGAAGATGGCAACGCCTTTGTCTCAGTCAGTTTTATGCTGGCAGAACTGGCAACGGTTATGTAACCGACTTCACTGTCTGTTCCTATTGTCTCAACACCACCAACAAGAATCTCTGCACCTTGCTCAGGGAACTGGCGGTCGAATGTCACCAACAATGTGTAATCACCCATTATCCTGGCCTGCAGCCTGACCGTACATATCTCACCATCCCGCGTCCACCCCTCAACATCGGCCCCGGTGAACTCAACCGCTTCAATCTCTTTAGGTATCTTGACCTTGAATTCCTGAACCGGCGCGCCGCCAATATGGTAACTGATGGCAGCACTGCAATACATCACCCCTTCTCCAAGTGAAACAAGATGAAAAACCTCGGAATGAATTGATGAAATCGTCCGCTCGATTCCCATTTCTATACTCCAGCTGGAATCCTTGAAGCGGTATGACTGCTGGGCATTTATAACTCTCATCTGTGTCGAAACCGTGTGCACTTCTCTCAACCCGGCAACTTTACTCATCTTCAGCCGGACACCCTTTTCCGCGGCAACAACCAGGTAACCACGCTCTGTCTTTGCATCAACCACCTTGAACCGAGGTGACACAACCGAAGAAGAACCGGCTGGCATTGTCCGCTCCATCCTCACATTCACCAGAACCGCCCCGCTGACAGCCTGTTTGAACGGAACAAAAATAACCCTCCTTGCCTTACTGCTACGGACAACGTTAGCCGGCTCGTCGCGCACATCGACATCCGCCTCCGAAACCTGGGGGCCGGTGACACTCGTAACCGTCCATGCCGTGTTGGTATCCATCTCGATCAGCATATCACGTGCAGGAGACTCCTTGACATCGAGCTCAATTGCCGCGTTAAAAACCAGTTCGTTATCCACCAGTGACAGAACAAGCTGATTGTCTGCCGTCAACGAGGTAATGATATCGTCGGCACTGACATCCACAGCATATGGCATGTTGGCATACTGGTAGGCAAACATACTTCGGGTAGGGCGCAGTCTCTTCTGAGCGGACTTATCTTCAAATGCAACCTTCGGGAAAAGATTCTGATCAATCTGGGTCAGACCACCCGCCTTTCCAACCTGCAGCTTGATCGCGCTGTCCGTGCCCATCATCAGGAAGCCGCTGGTTCTCAGCACATTCTCCGGCGTAATAACCGGAAGGTTGAACTTGCACGGGAATTTAGCCAGCACCATCTCGCCTTCCACCTGGAGCCTGTAAACCCCTTCCCTTGGACGACTGAGCACAACTGACAGTTTTGACTTTCCATTTTGACTCTCTATCTTCCAGTCCTGAATGTCTTCGCCACGCACCTGGGTAATATTTATGTTCGACAAATCAAGGGAGAGTTTGCTGAGACTGCCCTGTATAATTCTGTAAGTAAAAATCGAATCCAGCCGAAGCGCCCCTACACTCGCCATTGCTATGGAATTGGCTTCACACGCAACAACCAGTTCGGACTCAAACTTCTTAATCTGGGGCTTCCAGTTTACCTCAAATTTCCCAGTCACTCCAAGGTAAGCAGTAACCTGTGTTTTACCTTCCTTTGACTTCTGTCGCTTCACATCCAGAGCGCCTGGGAATTTAATTTCCAGGTCATCGCGGTCACAGATTACAGAAAGCTTGCGAACACTTGCCATAGGGATTGAGAAAGACGTTGAACGCCATTCGCCATCCTTCACAGCACGGCTGGCAAAACGGAGGCTTACTGTTTTCTTCCCTGATCCCAGTCCCAGGAATCCGCCGGCAGGACCCATCTTGAGAACATACTTGTCACCTTCACGAACAAGCTCAACGCCACGTGGCAACCTGCCCTCAAGATAAGCCACATCACCCACAACAACAGGAATTGCTGCGTTATCATCCCTGACATCAGCATCAAAGAGGAGCGTGAAAACAATATTCTCACCCTCTATCTCTCCATCCAAAGTCAGGCCGGTGACCGATACCGGCACTTCAGCCGCCCAAGCTGCAGGAAATGCAAAACATAGCAAGAAAATGAAACGGGGTAATAACGAAGCTAAATATTTTAACATGATAAACCTCCTCAGTATCAACAAATTGAATATCAGATTCTTCTACCATCCTTCTCATAACCAATTAGACGCCACTGTCGGCTCTCAGGTTCCATTTATTTCTCATAATTTCCTCCTCACTGCCCCCTGCTTAAGCCGTTCGCGCCATCAACCATCTGCTTGAATTCACGGACACGACCATCGAGGTCAAGTTCAAGCGCTACCGGCGCCAACACGCGGGAAATATCCTGAAACTCCCTACCCTCAGCAAACGGACTACCCCTCAAGATCTCCGCGAACTGTGCCGCACAGGCAGCGAGCCTGAACCTGGCATCAGCGCGGTCGAACTGGGGAATAATGTCGTCGCTCTTCAAAGTGCGCTCAATTTCCTCTATTTGCCCATTATCCACGCGCTGGTATCGTACCCTCACTGTGGCCAGCGGTTCTCTGTCCGGATAAATCATTCTGGTTTCCAAATTCTGAATTCTGAATCCCCCTAGCTCCATTTCATAGAGCGCTGTCACTGATTGACCTGACCCGACTTCACCGGCATCAATTTTGTCATTCCTGAAATCTTCTTTCTTCAACTGGCGATTCTCATAACCAATCTGGCGATACCGCGTCACCCGATTCGGATTGAATTCAACCTGTATCTTTACGTCCTTCGCAATCGTATTCAGGTTGGCGGAAAGATCATCCACAAACACCCGCCTGGCCTCTTCCTCGGAATCGATGAACTTGTAAGTCCCATCACCCTTGTTTGCCAACTCTTCCAGTATCTCATCGTTATAGGTGCCGATCCCGAACCCGAATACCGAGCAGAAAATACCCTGTTTACGGTACTTTTCAACACTCTGTAGAATTTCCTTTGCAGCAAGCCCGCCAAGGTTGGCCACGCCATCGGACATCAGGAGAACACGATTCTCTCCCTTGCTTACGAAATTCCGAGATGCAATCTGATAGGCTCGATCCATTCCTTCTTCAAGATTGGTTGATCCGCTGCACCCGATACCATCTATGGCATCAAGTATTCTCTGCTTTTCGGATGCCTGCACACGCTCAATCACAATCCTGGCATGCGAATCGTATTTCACGATCGAAACCAGGTCCTGTGGGTTGAGTTTTTTAACAAGCATACGTAATGATTTTTTTACAAGAACGATTCTGTCCGGCTGCTCCATTGAACCTGACGTATCAACCAGGAATGTTAAAGCGGCTTGACGCTGTTCCTCACGGCCAAGCCTGCGCCCCTTAACGCCTATCTTCATCATCTGCAGACCGCGCCCGAACTTTGAAGGCGCGCATTCTAGATAAATCTTGAATGTATCGTGTTCCGGCGCCTTGTAGGCATAGTCAAAGAAATTTACAAACTCCTCGGTGCGAACCGATTCGGCAGGCGGGAGATAGCCCCTGAACATGTAATTCCGTGCAAGAGTGTACGACGCAGTGTCGCAGTCAATCCCGAACGTCGAGAACGGCTGCCCTTTTGCCGACACAAATGGATTAACGCCATACGCCTTGAACCTCGGCCCTGATTTGTCTTCTTCGGCCTCCTTCTCCTTCACAATCGGACTCACATCGATCTTGATATCCTCATTCTTATCAGCCGATTCTGCCTCATTATCCTCTACGGGCTTAAAAGTCGGAAGATAACGATAATAAACCTCCTGCATGAGTGAAGCTACGGCAGTGTTATAGACTTCGCTCTTCTGAGATCCATCCCGTACACCGGTATCCCAGTAACCTATATCTTTACCATTTGCCGCAGCACCCTTAACTATCCTCTGCTCACTCACCAGCTTAGACGAAAACTCCCTGTTCCACTTATTCCATGTATCACCGCCCGCATGGAATTTTGCCTGGGTAACAAACAGCATATCATCAATCGAGGGTTTTCCATTGATCTCAAACTTCTCGTTGTTAAGCGCCAGGAGTTTTTCACGACTTTCTTTTGCCTTTGCTTCGCCAAGAATCTGCAGGCCAACCACATTTCTGGGGTCTTCAGATTTCTTTAACTTCTCCGCAGCAAGCGTCATGGCAGCAGGAAGACCCGGCGTATCAGTGCCGGCCATTTCTGCAGCTTTAAGCGCATTCGCATGCCAGACAGATATTTCATTTACAGAGATCACATCAGACACCACAGTTTTAACAGCCTTGTCCATTGCATTTTTCAAGACTGGAATTTTCGTCAAACCATAAGCTTCACTGATTGCATGTGTTGCTTTCGCGTTCACTTCGGGATTCTCAGAGAATTTGCCGTCTGCCCTCTGGCGGTCAATCAATGCCTTTAGGGCCTTCTCCGTAGTTGGTCCAAACTCTGTCGACGCAGGGGTCTCTCCATGACCCAGCAATGCAAGCACACTGAGACTCGTATCCTCAACATTCCCACCCCATGTGCCGTCCTCTCCCTGTTTCTCCTTTAGATATCGCAAAGACCTCATCACAGCGCCTTCCGTATAACCGGCACCACCACCGCCCCCGCCATAAGCACGCAAAGCAACCTCTCGCCCGCCGCGCGTTCGATTGCCATAAAGCCCCTTCATTATTACTGGGCTCTTTGACATAGTGACGTAAAATGGCACTACTGGAGTATCCATATCTCCATCAACGCCATTCCCCAAGGAATCACTTTTGAATTCCTGCCCCGCCCCGGGAACCGTAATTTCGGAGGTTACTGCAAGAGCCGGGTTGGCAGAAGATTTCTCTAAACCGACAGCAGCAAGGCCAGCCTCGCCCGCGTTCGCCATACGATCTTTGGCCGCATTGCGACGATCCTGGGATTCCACCGCTCTACCGGATTGAACAAGCCACCGATCATGTTCAGCCTTATCGATTGGCTTCATGCTAGTCGGCGTCCCAACGAATTGAGGCTTGGGAATCTTGACATTGAGTTCCACCATTTTTTCTTCGGACGCGGACTTCAATGCACCCTGCACTAACGCATCAGGCGCAGACGCCGGAGGCGTTACCGCAAACGGATCCGACGGAGCCGGTGTTGAATCAGATGCAGACACTGAATTGGGCGCTGCAGCAAAGGGATCAATCATTGTCTGAGAAGCCTGCTCATTTTCGCGCCCTTCCACCCATGCATTCTTGATCACAACTGCGCCGCCACCGGCATACCCGCCTTTTTCAGACTTGGCCTCCATCGCGAGAAGCCGGCCGGAACCTTTCGCTTCGCCTTGCCCTCTCTCTGCTGCATCTTCGTATCTCCTTGTCTCCCCATCGACGCCTTTACCGGCAACAGCACGGACTGAACCACCAAAGGATCTGACCTGCGAAAACTCATCACCCGGAATCGGCGCGACCTGCCGAGATAAATCCATTGCAACCTGATGTTCTGCAATCTCTGGCAATGTTCTTCTCGCTTTTGCCCTGGAAGAACTCAAGCAAGGCAACAACATGCCGGCCAGGACTCCGCAGACAAGTAGAACAGCGGCTACTTCCAAGAACCGGGGATGCGATACGATAAACCAACGAAGAACTTTCCTGCCATGGCTTGTCGCCTTCTTTGTTATTAAAAACCGCTGCCTGACCGACAAACGTTTCGGGGCGAGTGACGGTGCTGCCAGGGCGTCGCGCAAAAGATCAAGGGTCGGCTCGATTTCCCGCAAAGACGCCTGACAGCCGCCGCATTTTTCAAGATGGACGCGCACTTCGTCTGCAACGGCCTTATCCAGGTCACCAAGCAGATACTGCGTCAATAATGGTTTTATTTCTTCGCATTTCATGATTAAATCCAAAGAGCATTATAACCGCCGATGGACGGGCAGATTGACGCTGATTAAGAACAAATTGCATCTGTATTTATCGGCGTTCATCTGCGGTTAATTCTCCTTTTCCCCGTTTTTAACTTTTTTTGAAATCTTCAGAACCGCATTATGCAGAATACATCCCACATTTCCCTCCGTCCTGCCGGTTACCTCGGCGATCTCTTTATATGAAAGACCTTCCTCAAGCCTGAGGAGTAGAACTTGTTGCTCGGTGGGGTGAAGTTTGCGGACATGCTCAAGAACCATTGTACGACGATCAGCCTCATTCTCCGGACAATGCACGTCATCAAGACAAACCGCTGCTTCCTCGGCCTGTTTCTTGTGGAGAACGGCAAGACGTGATTCACTGCGGATAAAATCAACGGCTTCATTGTGGATAACGCGATAAAGCCAACTTCTTAACTTATCGGACGAGCGTGATCCCTTCTTCCATTTCTCGAACAACTTCACGAAAACATTCTGTACTACGTCCTCTGCCGCTGCCGGATTATCAAGAATCCGGGTAGCATAACGGAGTAGAGCTGTTTCGTGCTCGGCCACAATCGCCTCCATTTGGCTCAGAAT
>MHBM01000241.1 GCA_001804885.1 Lentisphaerae bacterium RIFOXYA12_FULL_48_11 | reverse complement strand
TTCGCTAGCCCTTCGGTTCTGTGCCTATTTACCTGGGCAGAGGTCTTTCACCTCCTAGTTACGCCGCATGCCCGGCGCACACGCATGAGCTAAGGCGCGCGGTTTACCGCGTCGCCTTCAGCTCCTTGTTCGCCAATCTCATTGATTGTTCCGTTCATAGGCAGATCCGGGAGTTCCACGACTTGACCATCGGCCAACAGAGTGTAGATGATTTCTTGAAGCTTGGCTTGGGGCCATGTCATCGGCAGAACCAATAGCATGGGGAAGATTTCTGCGTGACGTGACAAGAGTAGCGCTCGGTGTCGGCCATTAATGCCGAGGAGATGGCCATTCCTGAATTCGAACGCTGGGGGGATGAAGAATAGATTGCCGTTGTCTCGGAAGAACCAGTCGGCGTGGTACCAATCGTTAATCTCTTGAGATTTCCGACAAGCCAGATCGTCTGGGTCCACATTGTTCATGAATGCGCGACGAGAGACCAAAGCCGCGATATCTGATGCCGCAGTAATGCTTATCTTGCTTTTCATATCATGGCGAACGTCACTTCTCAGGTGTTCGAGACCCGCCGCGGGTCGAAGAATCACCTGCAGAAGATTGTTCGGCTTTTTTACGTTCTGCAGCTTGCAGTCGAGCTAGGTTCAGTATTGCGAAAATCAAAAGGACGAGAGGATAAACCAGTTTATTTAAAACGCCACTTTCGATGATTTCTATGAGGATAATTACTGCCGATGATCCAATGAGGAGGTAGCTGAAAAAGAAATTCCAGAAACCTGGCTCACCAAATTTCTTATTTAGAGGGAGCGCGCTGTCTTTATCCGGTTTAGTCTCGTCCAGACCGTCTTGATTTGCATTCATGTTTTATCCTCCTTTAGCCGAACGCCATCATTGAGCGGCGAGTGCCCGCCGCGGGTCACTCGTCGCGCTCGAATGATTTGTTGGCATATTCTTATTCTTTTTGGAAATGTATTCCAGCGTAGATTACAATTGCCACATATACTCCCATCAGAAATAGATTCCACTTTATGGCGTGTGTTCCACGTTGTATTTCATTATACCGAAACCCTGGGAAGTATTGCATGAAAAAGCCATAGATGGCCATAGCTGGAACTGATGCTGTGCAAATGGCGACAGTGAGTAGGGTTTCGTATTTTTCTTCCATTTTCCCAAGAATGGGTAATAAAACATCGCTGATTGCGTATGTGACTATTGTCAGGCCAATCCACATCACAAACCAAGACCAGTAGAGTCGTGTATTCTTTTCGGTTTCCATTCTTTCAAATGCCAACGTTCGAACTGAGGGGATTTTGGCAACCCGCAGGGTTGACAAAATACCCTCCAGTTCATGGTTGGGCTTTTCCTCTTATTCTTTGAGCAATCTTTAGAAGTGTTTGACCACCTTCCGGATTACACCATTCATTTGGACCTCGGGCTGGAAATTGAGTTTCGACTTGTTCACATTCCTTTCTTATCGCTTCAAGTTCTGGATTGTCTGATGGACAAGTCATGAAATCATCCCAATCATACGGTCCGCACGTGCCGTTGACGAATGCCTCGATGGCTTGTGCGATCTTGTCAGGTGATGGATTGTATTTTTTCATTTCTCAAAGCCCAACGCATGTGCTCAGGTGCCGCTCTCAGCGGTCACCTTCAGCACCTTGTTGGATGCCTCTTTATTTCACTTTTTCAAATGGTAGATTTGGAACAAGGTGATCTCTGATGCATTTATCATCAGTTGCTTTGATATGCCTCAATGCTTCAGGGCAATGTTTTAACATCAAGTCGAAGCATTCAATCGCCAATGGTCGCGATGTGCCAGCAAGAAATTTGTCATAATAACCATGTGGTTCACTAACTAAAATTCCATATCCATTCGCCTCTAAGGTGAACTGAGAGAGAATATCGCCTCGTTTGTCCGTAAACTCGACGGTTACAAATGTTGCACAATACGCATGTAGGGTAAGTTCATTTGTTAATGCTGAAGACATGTCGTAAAGTTTCCTAATTTCTTCCTTGTCTTTAGATGTGAATAAAATGCCATCTGCTATCGCTGATTTGAATACAATACAAGTAACATTAGTTGGCGGATAATCTAGAAATGGATTTGTCACGACATGCGATTCATCTGAGTACTCAGGTTTGGAGAACGGTATTTTCTTGCCCCAGTTCATGGATGTTATTTTCGAGCCTTCGCAATAAAAAGTGATATGTAAATTGTTTCTTGAATAAAATAATTCTTCAATTCCCGATTCATGTTCCGACATATTCATTTTGTCAGGCTGGCCAAGGATTTGAATTAATTTATTGCGAGGTGTTTTGAACCAAACTCCGCGATCCTGAGACGGATCGGTAGACTTTTCAATGGCTTCCACGGCTTCATAGGTTAATATTCCGGGTGCGAACTGGGTATAGTCGTAGTGTGCACATCCAGCTAGTGCAATGAGCATCAGTATTGCAGTTGCGATGTTTTTCATAATTCTTGTGCATCCAACGTACATTTTCAGGGGACGGCGCGGTTAGCGACGGTACCCTGGAAAAATTTGTTGGCATCTCATTTTCTTCTACGATTGGGGTTGTTCCAGTACAAACTCCAATTCTCGGAAATTGTCTTCATTTGAATCGGCGGGGAGAAACCTCTTTTTGCACTTATTTTCTCGAGTGCCTGTTCCGATTCGTATTCTTCTGCTTTTCCTGTAGCACAATCAAAAAGAAACCAACCTTTTTCGTCAGGGTTAAAAGGTTTACGTTCATAGTATCCTAAAACAAGTTGGCCGCGCTTCTCGTATTTCTGAATGCCGTAGACGATATATGAACCATCTTTCCATTTGCTGATTCCAACTTGATCCATCGTATCTATCATGACCAACTCATAAGGTTCCTCAAGTGGCATTCGCCAGAAATCCCATGCTCCTTGAGATTCCCAATAGTTATCAACATCTCTTTCCATTAGGTATATACCAAGTCCACACATGCTGGGAACAAAAACAATTGTGAAAAGGACTGACAGTCCAAATTTCTTAAATCCTATAATCCTTCGTTTTTCTTCTGCGATGCCAAATAATCGATAATAGATGGGAATAGCCACATACGAGAGAAGCAGTCCCCCAATGAAACCTATGGGCGTCAAAATTATTGCCCAAAATATTACAACGAATCCTGCTCCCATTTTCTTCCTCAGATGCCAACGGTCATTTTAACGCGTTCGAGAAACCGCCGGGTTTCGAGAATCGCGTTCAAAATCTTGTTGGGTGTTTCTTCTATTTCTGATTTGTGTAATTACAAATGCAATTATCCATGCAATCCCGATGTTGATTACACAGGTACCGACAGGAAAAAGAAAACAGAAAAACATAGTCTCGGAAATTTCTAATGATTGGCATATCATTGCGGTGACAATAAAACCTATGTACGAAACCACGGCTGCAACATTATAGATTAGAGAATCTGGCCAGCCTTTTTCATAATAGGACTCAAAAATAATAAAAGATGTGCTGATCAATGTAATGACTAAAGCCCATATTGATGCCCAAAGGTAAATGGTTATTGACGAGTTCTTTATCATATTCTTCGATACCCAACGTCACTTCTCTGGCGCGCGGGTTGTAGCGTCGCCAGCAGAAGATGGTTCGACCTCATCTGGGTCTCTTGTCGTAATTCCAGTCATTCGTTCAAGTTCGTCATGGCACTTAATAAGAGTTTCGATATGGGGCAGAAGAAGATGTATATTGCGAACCTTGTTCAGGTTATATTGTTGCGCAGCAGTGGGTGATTGAGATGGAACGAGTAGCGGAGTAATTTGGTCTCTGGTTTCCTTAAGATTTTTCAATATTCGGCGCAAAGCTCGTGAATCTGACGGGACCAACCAAAGATCACTTGAATCACGACTTTTAGGAAAAATATCTCCATTGTGCTCAAGTCTTTGCGCCGCAGCACGGTGCAGAGTGATTTGATGCGGGATGGATAATGTACGACAAATGGTTGCGAGTTGATCACTGTTACGGAAAGCAAGCCACAAGGACACGACCACCGCGCCCAGTGTTCCGACTGCGGCAAGCCATACCGCAATGTATTCATGTTCGCACATTGCTGTCAGAATGCATGCTGTCATCTTAATCTCCTATGGTCGAACGATCTGAATGAGGGGTTTTTCAAACTGCCGCAGTTTGAAAAATACCCTCCATTTATTGGTTCGGACTTTCTTTCAATTGATTCCATCTTAGAATCTGGACTGGAATCTTGAACCACATGTTGTCAGATGGAGTCGAGACCATGATAACTTTCATTACGCTTGGATCGGCTTCGATCCATGTCTTGTCTCCCAAGTATGCAAGAACATGTACACCATCTGAAGTTACAGCTAGATCACCAGGAGAAAGGGTGGTGGAATCTATGCTGTTGATGCTCCCAGCCTGAAAAAGCCGAGTTGTAAACCCATGATATTCGTCTCGAAGGGCTCTTGCCGAGCAGTCATTCCACCAGAGGACTAAAGCAGTTCGGATTAGTTTTTGATTTAGAGTTAACAATCCTGTTTTCATGTTGGCATTGATTAACCCTCTTCGAACAAGCCCCGAACAGTCTATGCCGATGCGATTTTCTCCACCCCATACGTATAGTGTCCCTTTATACTGCTTCAAACTTTGGATGTATGATTGTTTTAAAATATTTGGGTCACCCGGTTTGCCGGAAGAATATAGCCATGCTAAGACGATGAGTCCGATGACGAGGATTGTGAACACAGCAAGTTTGTGTCTTCGCAACAGGAATATGCCCCACATGAACAGAATGGCTGCCGAGGCGAGGAGGAAGATCCGTGTGATCCGGTAACCTATAGGGAATAAACAGAGGCATATGGTGAATATAAGAAGCGCAATCCACGCATGTTGTCTGGCAGCTGTGAGTATGGTGGATCCGAGTGTTTTCATTCTTTATCTCTTCATCAGTCCGAACGTCATTTCTCAGGTGTTCGAGAAACCGCCGGGTTTCGAGAATCACCTGCAGAAGATTGTTGGGGCTTCATTCTGGGGACGATTTGCCATCCTTCAGCATCGACGGCCTCAGTGATGACATCATGTTGCTTTATTGGCATGGCCTCGGCTTGATTTAGCAAATCTTTTACCTTTTTTCTTCTAGTATCAAGATCTGTAAGACATTGTTTATACATCCGAACGGTTTCTTTGGATTTATCGCTTTTCTGCTTTTCGTACCTAATGATGCTTTGTTTGTAATACGCTTCATCGGCATCAAGTATCTTCATGTATCCGTCAAATTCCTCTTTTGTAATGGGTACTTCTGTTATCCCCTGTTCAAGAGAACATACCTCGTATTTGTGTTCCATGAGATCACTATTCAGAACTGTGAAACGGTAACGAGTGATCGGCTTGAACAAGCGACTGGGGTCACTTATACGGGGACCACAGTAGTGAACCGTGAAATATCGGCCTGTCATATTTGTTGGTGTTAGCACGGAAAACAGAAATGATGAGGATTCTTTTGCCTGTTCAGGGTCGATTGTATACACAGGCACGCGCTGTCCTGTCGAAAGATTCATAAGACTTTTGTACCCAGCGAGAACAGCCGTGACATCAACTGCAGGAGATTCGGAATCTCTGCAGACATGATCATGTGGTCGTGTCTGAACGCATGACGTCAGAAGGACAGATGCACATAATGTTGTTAATTCACGTTTCATAATGCAGCCCCAACGTTAAGGGTCAGTTTCGTTTTGCCCGCCGCGGGCAAAACGTAAACTGGACCCTCTGGTTCGGTCTGGTCATTTGCCCTTCTTCACCCTGGTCCACTCATCCTTGAAGATCTTCTGAGCAAGCGCTGTTGTTTCACCCATGATGTTTGGGTATTTCACGGCCGTCTCTCGTTGATTGACGCCGAAGGTGATTTTCTGGAGGTGCTCCAATAGTGCTGCGTGGTCCGGTTCCTTGGGGTTGAGCATGAGTTCGATTTCGCGGTAAAGGAAGAGCATCTTCTTGTGGGTCTCCGCCTCCATCTGTTCGCTTTCGGGCGATTCGTCGCCGGGCCATGCGATGAAGAAATGATGGGACGTGCTCATGACCTCTGCGATCTTCGCCCGCAAGTCATTGATCCACTGTTGTCGCATGGGAGACACGACTTCGCGCTTGGCAATGTGCCACGAGATCAGCGGTCCGACTATGACTGCAACTAGCGCGGTCACGGCGGACACCAAGGATATCCATGTATTCATGTCATTCATTGTCATGTTGACCGAACGGATAGTGTTCAGCGTCGACGCGGCTTCCGCGACGTACGCTGCAACACTTTGTTAGCCGTCGATATATAGCAATGCAATGGGGTGATGTACAAGTTTTGAGTGACAAACGCGATCGAATAGGGATCTCGGATATAATGCCATGGATGTTCTCACGGGTTTCAAGGAAGAATCTCTTCACGTGACCAGTGTAGTCGGCGAAAATCATTTAGCGAGTCGCTCTAAGCGTACCGCAACACGGTTCGGTAGCGCAGAGCGAATCAAGACGCCCGGTTTTGCTACAGCCTCGAGGCTGTGAAAGCGCAGCGCTTTCCCGCCGTCTTCGGCTGCAAAACCGCTGGCGATTCTATAAATAATTCCATCGCCGTCAATCACTCTTTGCCTTTC
>MHBM01000240.1 GCA_001804885.1 Lentisphaerae bacterium RIFOXYA12_FULL_48_11 | reverse complement strand
GCAGACATATCTGCGGGGAGGGCGAGGCTACCGACGAGCCACTCTTCTTCTGTCGCACGGGAGGGCGAGACTACCAACGAGCCGTCTTTAAAAGGAAGCGTCCCTCCGCACACCATCGCAATACCCGGATTCTGCTTCACATATTCCATCTGCATTTCCAGCTTGCAAGGCAGCCATACATCGTCGGCATCAAGGAAGGCGATCCATTCACCCTGTGCCTCGGCAATCCCCCGATTCCGGGCGGCAGCCGGTCCGGAGTTAGCGGAAAGACTCAGAACTTTGATCCGCTGATTAACGCCGATTAACGCTGATTCAACAACCTGAAGAGTGTTATCAGAGGACTTATCATTGACAACGACAATCTCATAATCCGTAAAATCCTGAATTCGCACCGACTCGATTGCCTCTCGAATCGTCTCCGCCGAGTTATAAACAGGAATTATGACAGAAATTACGGCCATAGTAGCAAGAATCTATTATCAAACACCCAAAGAGAATCAGTTACGAATATGGTCTTTCTGCTGGCTGCTTTCAGGCCCATACGCGAAATATTCCTCCCTGTAATACATCGAGCCGTCAAAGGCAGCACCTTTAAAGATCAAGGCACGATTAGCCAGATAATCCGGTCGAGTCCTTTTAAGAAAGTTTACATACGCCGGACTAAGCAACAACCAGGCTTTTGCAGGCACATCAATACCTGAGTCATTAGCATAAAACGGGAGGGGCGTGAAATTCAGTCCTGCATCGCGAGTCACAATAAAATACTTTGGATCGCCTCTTAAATCCACACCTTGTGGTATTTCTCCAGCCAGATGTTTGACTATTGGGCGTTTATCCAGAACTTCCCAAAACAAGACCGCCTCCCGGGACCTCATTACATTCCACGTAAAACTCGGAAGCCAGCAAATAGCAATAACAAGCGCATAAACAGACAACGCAGAACGCAGTCTTTCTGATTCTGTCTTACTCTCCCAAAAGGCGGACAGGGCGAGTACTGGCCAAATGGTAAAGAATACAAGGTAGTACGGATGCATTGAAGACCTTATGTATAGAATGATTCCGGCAATTGAAAAGACACTCCCTGTAATCGTAATGGAAATCGGCCAATCCGGAGATCCCTTCCATTTATCAATCATTATACTCTTCACCAACAAAGGAAGAAGAAATAATAAAGATACAAGCATCAACCCTAGGTTCCAATACGTGGCCCACCCAAATGCAAATTGAAGATTAGATAACCGCTGTTGTAACGACGGAACAACTTCCTTTGTACTGAGATTCAAATACCAGAGAAACTGTTCTATCGACTGTGTCAGACTTGGGGCCAGGCATAACAGTATAACGCCTGCTGGAACCAATGCCCCAACGGCAACGGCAATAAGTGATTTCAGCCACTTGTTAGCCGGTTTCGAGATCATGATCGCTGCACATACGGCCAAACCCATATACAACGCTGCAGGATTGAAACCAGTCGCTATTCCCGTAAAAAAACCTGCACCAACAAACCATGCCATTGTTCGGCTCCGAAGCGCGTTGAGAAGGCTCACATAACCCAGGATAACGAAAAGGAGACATATGCCTTCGGGTCGACCAAGCAAGATCTGAGAGGAGGATCGATCCCCCATCCAAGCCGCTGACAGGACAATTGCCGTAATATACATACCACGGCGCAGGAGAAACAAACACATTATAAAGATCCCGAGATGCGCGCCAAAAAACGAGAGGAATCGGCAGGTAAAATGTGTTACCCCCATGAGCTTGAAAGAAACCGTCTGCAGACGAAAAAAGAATGGACCGTGAAAAGCCCAAACTTTTCCGTTGTGAGGAGCCTCAGAGTGAAGTGTATAAGCAAAACTACTCCCATCCAACCAACGTACCGCAGAAACATTAAAAAACGGCTCATCAACATAAAATGCCGGATAACGGTTCAAAGTAAAACCAAACATCACAACAGCAGCCATGATCAATACACAACAGAGAAAATATGCCCAAAGAGGAGATCTTTTCTGCGGAACAAAGTTATCTATATCGTTTTCTATCACCGCCTAGTACCCATGGATTCGTACATCTCCACAATCTGGCCGATAACAACCTCGCTCGAGAATATCTTCTCTGCCCGTACACGAGCCTTCGATCCATGGCTTTGAATCCATTCAGGAGTTACATCAGATAATAGTCCGACCATAAACCCTTTATTATTCATATCAATACATGTTCCACCATCGCCAATTATCCACTCCGTTACCGGATACTTATGGCCAACACATGGAATCCCACACGCCATGGCCTCAAGAAAGACGATTCCAAATATTTCATTTGTTGAACAAAGAACAAATAAATCCGCCGAAGAATAAAGCGCCGGCATTTCAGCATGGGAAAGATCCCCAAAACATCTGAATCTTCCTCCCAGCCGTTTACTTGCATAAGAAATAAGCTCGAAATCAGCCTCATTCCCGCAGTGACCGGCAATAACAAGCATCGCATTCTTCTTCTCAATCAATGCAAATTCATCAACTAAACGGTGCATTTTTTTATGTTTGTCGCCAATAGCTCCAACTGAAAGAACAATAAAAGACTCTTCCGGAAGGCCTAATGATCTCCGGCAGATAAGTTTATCTGCCTGCCTAAACTCACTGGTATTAACAAAGTTCGGAATACAATAACGTGCCTGACCCTGCCTGGTACTATCTTTGTGCCTCTCTAAGTAATAAGGCGACAATTCCTGAACATGACTAAATCTGCGCAGAAATTCCACAGGCTCCTCGGTGCCATGTGCAAGTATGACTGCCGCAGAATGGGCTCCGTTTTCCCGACTCTTCTCCAGTCGCAGAGCAAGCCAGGGATCTTGCAAATGCACAACATTATATCTGCCGGCTCTCAAAGCCTTGATCAAACCTGGAGCTATTGTAGCCTGCTCAACCTGATATTCAGATCCGAACCCATAGCGCCAGCCACCCAGTTTAGAACAGATTTTTGCCAGCCATGCATTTGATCTTGTACTTCGATGCCAGCACGGCAGTGTCCGCATTTTGCATGTAAGGTACTCCTTGCCACCTGTAATATCTGATCCCGTGAATAGCGTGACATCCATACCCCGGACAGCCAGGGCTTCCGCAAGGGTAAATGCCCAAACCTCAACACCCCTGTAAACATGCCACAGCCCGGAACTGACAACCGCAATCTTCATACTATTAGTTAATCCGCAATAATAAGTCCAAGGTATGCCTATCTCTCAGGACTTTAAGAAGCACAGTGATCGGGCAGAATAAACCAGTCCGAATCGCATTTCCGGCAAAGAACAAGATTCCTGCGCTTACTGGTCAGCATTTTCTCCCTGATTTCGCGGCATTCCTGCCCTTTCCAGATATCCATCAATGATTGCTTGGAAAGATCACCGACAACCACTTCATGCAGGTAATCAGAACAACATTGAAAAACCTTGAGATCCCATGACACAAAAAGCCCCATGAAAGGCCATGTGCAAATAACATTCCGGTAATCTTCCGGATTGCTTTCCCCGGACTGATTACCAGCCCGATTGCCCAAATATTCATCGCGCGAGCGTTCGCGCATGACAACCGTCAAGCGGTTTGATTTCGAAAGCGATGAGAGAAGGCTTCTTATCCTTGGAATCACAACATGCTGAGGAGTATAATCGTTGATATCAACAGCTGGAGGATGTGACAGCTCACACAACTCCCGTACCTGTTCTCGCGTAATCAGCGAACCGTTTGTGGTGAAATGGCATCTGGCAAAAGGAAGTCGGTCTGAAATCATCCGGCAAAAGTCCACCAGAAGAGGATGCATGAAAGGTTCGTTATTGCCAGTCAACACCACCTTGCCGGTATACCGCATCCCCTCCAACTGTCGAACAACCCTGGAAAAGGAATCACGGGTCATGTATTGTTCCGGGCGACGAAAGGAAGATTGCGGACAAAAAGGACACTGATAATTACAAGTCGAATTGATTTCTATAAGTATGGACGGAGCTTCATTTTCGCGGAATTGTTTCCGCAAAACCCGCTCTACCTGCCGGGAGGCAAGCATACACGACCACCGTATCACCCCTCGCGAATCACCGCCAAGGTGACACAATTTCCGCCGGAGTCTGTACATCCATTCCATTGCTTCAAACTATCGGGTCATTCCGGGCAAAGAATTCTTTTCTTCCCATCCGCATACCAAAATCCTATCAACAAACGGCTACGGGAAGGCCAGATACGTCCCAGAGAAGACAGAAGCATACTCAATCTCCAACTGGGAATCTGCAGGCCGCCCACTCCTATGACCGTTGTAAAACCAAGAGAACAGAATCCCGGATAAGTCCAGACACTTTTGTGGGCTTCGTATTCGTTAAATCCATCTTGCGTTTGCGCGCCTAGCCGCAAACATTCAAAATTTGGCGTACTGACAATCACGCATATTCTTGCCACACGTTTAAGCTCCTGCATCATGCGCATCCCCTGTTCTTTTTCAAGATGCTCAAGCACATCGCAAGCCAGCACAGAATCAAACGACTGATCCGCATAGGGTAATCGTGTTGCATCGCCTACAACCAGTTCGTCGTATATCCCCTGCCTGCGAAGCGACTCGACATGAGGAGCAAAAATATCGATACCAGCTATATGACATGTTCTTCCTGAATCCACGCCACGATATTTCTTCAACAAGAAACCCCATTTCCCATAGCCACACCCTACATCCAGGAAACAATCACCTTCAACGTTAGGGATTACATATGAATCAAGGCATAGCGGACTTGTACTCAAGTATCCCCCCTCTTTCTATGCCAGAAAGTAAACTGAGCATCCGGATCGCCATCCAGCGAATACACTGGGACCAAACCCTCACGATCAAAAGTAATCGATGTATCGGGTTCAAAAAAAGGAGCAAACTTCTTCTGCCACCACTTCAGTGGTTTCATAGTCACATGACCCGGGCATCCAAGATCTTTATGGTTAATTACCAAAGCCATAAACGGGACACCTAGCCGGAATAACTGACGCGCCATCTCCACAACAGCATTACACGGAACATGCTCTACGACATCCACAGCCACCAGCAGATCAAACCGATCCTGAGAAGAAAAAGGTATCTTCGTCATGCTTCCAAGTCGCAGAAAGGATTTTATCTCCTGGCACGCAACGGAAAAAACAGAAGGAGAAAGATCAAAGCCAAACGCCTCCACCCCTGCTGCCCGCAACTCAGCCACCAACATTCCATCTCCACACCCCCCTACAAGAACACGACGCGCATCCGGAAAAGCCCTTGTTATGGCCAATGCCTGCATTTTCTTGATCACAGCCTCATGTTTAACACCTTTCCCATAAGCTCGGTAATAATCCCCTGAATATATTCCCCTGAGATCACTCGATGTCGTATTTGCATAATACAACGTAACAAGGGCACTCATCCATCCTGCGGGAATTGGGTGAGTCTTTACAACATTCCAGAGCCAGGAGAACCATTTCTTTTTCCATACATTAACACGTTTAGAGTGCCTGCATTGCTGGGTAAGCTCCCCAAGCACAGTCATAATCTTCATAAGCCAACCCACACAGCCCGGTGAATCGCATTTCCCTGCGCTGCACATCAAATTCCACAACATACAGGCAAGAAGTTTGACACGATATCGAAAGGTTACTGTATCCGACATTCCGCCAAATAAAATTACTTCCCGTACACCAGCCCGATATGCCCATCGAAGATGATGCCACAAGGTAGTTCGCTCTTCGTAAACCGGATGTAACACAACAGATTCGGCACAATACCCGATAGCCTCGCCGGATGAACGCACCCTCATCGAAAATTCAGCATCTTCGCCCCCCAGCGCCGCGGAACCGCTGCGGTCCCACAACTCCTCGTCATAACCACCGTATTGAACGAACACATCCTTCTCGACGAATAGGTTTGCTCCGAATGGCACGATCGCATCGGTACCCAGAATCCCACTCTCCTGCATAGGCTCATATCGAATAATGGCCGGATATTGCACCAGCACAGAATCTTTTCCCTCTTTTATCCAGCGAGGAACCGATAAACCTAGCTCACCAGCCACAATCTTGCCCCCAAAAATCCGCGCAGAACAACGAGAAATATAGGCGGATGCCTCCCTCAACCACGCTGGATCAGGAATGGTATCGTCATCGGTGAAAGCCAGCCATTCAGTATCCGCAGCCTCAATACCGGCATTCAACGCCCTGGCTTTATTCTTCGGATCAGTTCGTAAGTATTCCACGCTCAAGCCTGTCTCTCGAACAAAGCCTGAAACAACATCACCCGCGAGTTGCCGTACCCCATTATCAACCACAATAACAGAATGCTTACCACCTGCCAATTCAACGGCAATCCTGACAGACTCAAGCGTTCCGGAAAGTCTTGCCGGCCTGTCGCATGTGGCAATTATGACGGAATAATTCACATAAACCTGCCATTCAGGGGAGGAGCGACATTACAATGTGCCGAAGATTCTCTGTCGGCATTTCCAGATCCAGTACCTGAGGTCATGCTTATAATTTTCATCCACAAAAATATCCATTCTGTTTATGTATGGCTCCAGGAATTTAATACATTCCTTACGTTCCTCCCCGCTGCTGTAGAATATCTTTTCCACAACTTTCATATCACTTCCTGTGATGAACATTGAACCTGCCTCACGACTCAG
>MHBM01000239.1:11243-11421 GCA_001804885.1 Lentisphaerae bacterium RIFOXYA12_FULL_48_11 | reverse complement strand
ATCAACCAGGTTATATTTGAATGTGATCCTTGCCGAACGGATATCCTGTTTCTTTGGAATAAATTTCTTCTTTATTGCCACGATATCATGCGACAGGGGGACAAATACGGTTGTCTCCACCGAAAGTGAATCGCCATAATCACCTTGACAGATGGTAACAGCTTCCTTCGTGTTCAAT
>MHBM01000239.1:6751-11169 GCA_001804885.1 Lentisphaerae bacterium RIFOXYA12_FULL_48_11 | reverse complement strand
AGCCAGTGGAAAAATCGGATGGCCTGAAATCTCATACCGCCTGCCAGCCCACCAGATACCAGGAATCATCCCTGAATATTTCTGCTGCGACTGGCAACCCTGGTAATCAACCAGCATGTTAAGGCTCCCATTGGCAATCAGGGGAGGAACATAACTGCGTGGACGGGACGTCCCTTCCCCGCTGACAACAAACAACTGGGAACTCTCCTCACCGGCAGGAACCATACCGACCACAAAAGACAAGGCAATAAGGCATAATATTAGTTTCTTCATGTTACTCCCTTGGGCCGCATATCAGCTTTTCGAACCGCTATCGTAATAGGATTTTGCATCCGGCGGACGAATATCAACCAGCGTACCGCGATAGTGGCGGAGCGCAGTCGGCTTATACGGATGTTTTGCTATTTCCTTTTCACAGATATCCACACCAAGCCCTGGTGCATCCGGAATCTGCATCAGACCATCGCTGATCCGCACTTTCTCCCTGCAAACGTCCTCGCGCCACGGGACATCACTGCTCATGGTTTCGAGCAGGTAGAAATTCGTAAGGTTTGCGGCCAATTGTAGCGTGGCGGCGTTGGCAACCGGCCCGCTGGGATTATGCGGACAGATCGGAATGTAATGGGTATCAACCATCGCCGCTATCTTCTTGAGCTCCGTAATTCCACCTGCATGGGAAACGTCCGGCTGGATGTAATCCGCAGCTCTCAGTTCCAGCAGACTGCGGAACTGCCATCGGTTGTAAAGCCGCTCGCCGCAGGCTATAGGTACTTTCACGCGTTTCTTGAGTTCCGCAAGCGCCTCGAGACTGTCTGGTATGAGCGGCTCCTCGTACCACAGGATATCAAAATCTTCCAACGCATGGGCAACACGCAGCGCGGTGGGCAGGTCCAGCCTGCCGTGTCCTTCGATAATGAGATCGCCCTTGCCCCTGGTTGCCTCATAAACTTTCTCAACACATTTAATCGCATCGCGGAACTGTTTCGCCTCGAGGGTCCTGTAAGCTGAGCCGAAAGGATCCCACTTGAGAGCCTGGAAGCCGATCTTCAATGCCTTCTTAGCTTTCTCGGCAAACTGTTCCGGCGTCTTCGCACCTGCAAACCAGCCGTTCGCATAACACGGCACCTGGTCACGAACCTTGCCGCCGATAAGCCGGTACACCGGCACACCGAAATGTTTTCCCTGGATGTCCCATAGCGCCATGTCGATCGCGGAGATGGCACTCATCAATACAGGCCCGCCGCGGAAATAGGCATCACGGAAACTGTCATGCCAGATAGCCTCGATATTGGCGGGATCTTTTCCGATAAGATCACGTTCCAGTTCCTGACATGCCTGGGCAACTGTCAGCTCGCGATATTCAAGCGTCGCTTCTCCAACACCGTACAAACCCGGCGTATCGGTGAAGACTTTTACAAACACCCAGTTGGTACGGTAAACGTTGCAGATAAATGTTTTTATGGCAGTAATTTTCATATTTGTATTGATCCTCCAATTTCCAGAACGCGTGTCCCGCAACCCTGTTCATCACATTCCTTGACAAAATCCTGCGGATCAGCGGTGTTTTCAGCAAACATACCGTAATGCATCGGCACGGCAACTTCCGCTTCTAAACGCGCTACAAATCTGGCCGCCTCCTCAGAATTCATATTGTTGAGCCGGCCATTCATGCAGACAAAGGCAATATCCAGCTTCTTCTTGAGCAACACACAAACTTTTTCCACCAGGCCGGCATCGTACAGCGTGTCACCGCTGAAATAGATTCGCTTTCCATCAGCCTCGAGAAGCAACCCGACAGAAAACGGATCGCTGTGCATCGCAGGCGTCGGTGTAAGAACAAACCCAGCCTGGCGCACAGGTTTCCCGATTTCCACAAGCATCAGCCGCTTCTCGTCGAACCCCATCTGCCGGCCATGGTTAATGACACTTTGCGGCCCGATAAGCGGCGCTGTCGTCTGCGACATCAGCGGCTGAAGTGTGTCCGGATCAAAATGATCAAGATGATCGTGCGTTATAAATATTATATCCGGCTTCACATCATCAACTGCCATTACCGGAGGCGCAAGTCTGTGCAGGCCGAATTTCTTTGTTACTGAATCGCTGAGATATGGATCTATAACCAATCGCTTTCCTTCAGACTCAACAAGGTAGCCACCCTGTCCGATCCAGGTGATCTTCATGGTTTGGAATCTCCCGCCTGATGCGCTGGCGCTTCCGAATAGTAATCGCGCTGGAATGTAAACTTTAAAGCAACAAGCATCGCAATTCCTCCAAGAACGTATGCAATTGAGAGAGCCGAGAAACCGTACGACAATCCCTGTGCCTCTCCGAAGACCTTGCGGCAATAGCCCATCAGCAGCGGCGATACCGATCCGGCAAGAAACCCGATTGTTGTCATCACACCCACTGCGGAAGCACGGTAACGCGGCTCAATAACATCGAACAGTGATGCGTGAGTGTTCGCCTCATAAAGTCCGCGGAAGAAACCCATGGCTGCCATGGTTACCCATGTCGCAACCAGAGTACTGGACTGTCCCATCAGAAATATCATCGGGGCACCCAGCAGCATTGACAAAGTCTGCAGTTGAAGACGAAACTGACGGCGTGAAGGCACCATTGCATCCGACAACTTCCCGCCTATCAAGACACCGACCATCGCGGCTATGTGGTGATATAGCATTGAATATCCACCGGCCACGGTCAGCGAGAGGTTGAATTTCTGCTGTACAAAATTCGGTGCCCATACGATATACGCATTATTCACAAACACGATGGCCACAAACCCGGTCGTCAACAGCCAAGCTGTCCTGGTTCTCAGCACCACTCCAAACGCTTCTTTCAATCCGACACGCCCCCGGCCATCGGAATTATCACGCGGCACATCTTTGAGCCGCATCATAAGAACAACCCCAAGCACTATCCCGGCAAAGCCGAACACATAGAAGGCGGACCGCCATCCCCACATCTCGGCGATGTAACCACCCAGGAAGCCGCTCGTTATCACGCCGATATATAGCGATGACTGGTGTATCGCCAGCGCGAAGGCGCGGGTCTTCTTATGAAATACTGCAATGAGTGAATAAGCAGAAGGTGCATAAAAAGATTCGCCTCCTGCAGTAGCAATACTGCGGAAGAGTATCAGGCTGACCAGCCCCTTGGCCGCGCCTGTAACCATTGTTGCACCGCTCCAGAACATCAGGCTGATAGTAATAATCCACTTGCGGCTCCATATATCACCCAGATACCCGGCCACAGGCACGAGCAGCGCCAGCGTGAAAAATAGAGCCGATCCAACAAGCCCGAGCTGGGCATCAGTCAGTTGCAGGTCGGTCTTTATGGAAGAAAGCACAACCCCGAAAATTGCCCGATCACCCTGGTGCAGAAAGAAAGTAAAGAATAACAACGCCAGCAGTTGCCACTTGTACGACGGGTGGAAGGCCTTGCCGTTAATTACTTCGTCCGGTTTATCATTCATAGAATAACTCACACATCTACATCATACGGCATATGCTGCGCAGAACATCCTCCATCCACGACAAGCCGTGCGCCGTGGACGCTGGAAGCTTCGTCTGATGCCATGAACAAAACAGCCGCCGCAATCTCGGCACCGCTGGCTTCCCTGCCCAATGGAATGTTCTTCCTGCGCCGAACTGTATCACCATCGGAAAGAGATTCCCAGCGTTCAGTATGGATATAACCGGGCGCAACCGTGTTCACCCTTATTTTCTTCGGGCCAAGGTCAAGAGCCATGGCCAGGGTCAAACCGTCAACACCGCCTTTGCTCGAAACATATGCACTTCGCTTGCGGATCGCACGGGTCGAGACGTTGGATCCCACGTTGATAATGGCGCCACCACCCTGCGCAATCATCAGCTTTGCGGCTTCGCGGGCCACGTGAAACGAACCAATGAGATTAACCCTGATGACTTTTTCGAACATGTCAAGAGGAGTGTCCTCAAATGAGTGCCCCATTCCCTGCAGAACAGCATTATTCACCAGCACATCAAGCCGGCCGGCTTTCTGTTTGATCATGGTGAAGAGCGCATCAACCGAGGCAGCATCACCGATATCGGCCGGTGCTTCAATGAAACCCTTTAACCCGCGCGACTCCAGTTCCTTGACTGCCTTATGCACCCCCTCCGAGGTAGTGCCGTTGACCAGAACCGTTGCACCTTCTTTAGCAAAAGCGGCGGCAATTTCCACACCGGTATTACGGCTGGCACCTGTTACCAAAACAACTTTCTTTTCGAAACGCATGACTTCACTCCTTATTTTTATTCAGATTAATTTTCCACCCTGTCAAACACACGGACATAATCGACCACGAAAAAATCGGGCAACTTGGCTTCTTTAAGTTCCGGTGCCGGACCACCTTCGCGGTATCCCTTGCATTCGGTCGAAACCAGAATGAATTGTTC
>MHBM01000239.1:0-6705 GCA_001804885.1 Lentisphaerae bacterium RIFOXYA12_FULL_48_11 | reverse complement strand
GCGGCATGACGTACGCCACCATCGCGCTGGAAATTCTCCATGATGTCAATCTCGACACCACAGGCACTCGGATCCAGGGAGGAGCCAATGTTTGGTGACTGAAGCCAAAACGCCGCCCACCAGCCGGGTTGTTTCGGTAATTTGCAACGGATCTCATAGTAACCATATTTGTGAACAAACTTCGGCGGTACGAGCTTCTGAACCGGCCAATAGAGTCCAGGTTTAAAGCGGTGTTCTCCAAGTCGATCCATGTAGTTGGCCCCGGTTTGCAGAGTCGTACAGTAATATTTCCCCTCTTTTTCGTAGGCCTTTAATAACAGATGTCCCTTGCCGTCAAGTGATGCGCCTTCCTCGGTCCAGTGTTCATGCCTGGTCTGCATGATATGCAAACGGAAATCCCATTTGGTCCGATCAAGTTCAGCACCATTGAATTCGTCGTTCCAGACCAACTGCCATTTTGCTCCGGACGGTAGATTACTTGCCACCGTTTGACCATCGCGCCCAGGAACAGTTTCCTGTACTATGCTCGAACAGGTGAGCTTAACCATGACCACACCGTGTGACGACACCGTCGTACTGAAACTTTCTGCAAACTCACCAAGATCCTTCTGGCGCCACAGGTCACGCACTTTCTGTGACCCCTTCAAACCAATCTCGCTCCATTTCACAGTAACAGTC
Source organism: Lentisphaerae bacterium RIFOXYA12_FULL_48_11 (assembly GCA_001804885.1). Taxonomy (GTDB): domain Bacteria; phylum Verrucomicrobiota; class Kiritimatiellia; order UBA8416; family YA12-FULL-48-11; genus YA12-FULL-48-11. The sequence goes on along the minus strand of MHBM01000239.1, from coordinate 6,027 downwards.
GCGTCTTTTGCCCCAGGATTAAACAATCCTGCAGCCCTGGTTCCATCCTCCAGCTCCTTGACAAGAACTTCACCGCCATCAGCAAGAACCTGACGGCAGGCCTGCCTGCCAAGCGGATCCTGATTGACTTCGAGAATCTCATCGTTCGAAAGCAGGCTCAGCGTGAACTTGTCCAGCCGTTCGATGGGCGTACCGATAATCATCGGTGAACCCCACAGGCACCAGAGGCTGACATGCGAATATTGTTCGTTAACGGTAAGATGTGACGGCGTGAGCGGCTTGTCGCGCCAGCCGCCAAGCAGGCCGATACGCAGGTTGCACGCATGATTCCAATGTCCGGGTTTCTGGAATGGTGCGAAAGCATCCTGCTTAATCCATACCTCTCGAACACCTTCAGCCCATTTCCTGATATTCTCATCCATCTGCGAACGGTCCCAGAAATCAACGAGATCGCCGGTCGTTCGTGTCAGATGTGCAATACTGATGCATTCAGCAAGTTTCAGAGGTACTTCATTGGACAACTCGTAGACGATATCGCGGTCACAGACCGCAAGCGCATCGGCAAACCGGCGCGTTATTTCCACGCTGGTAATACTTGAATCGTACTTCGCATAATCGAATCCCCACTCGGCCCACTGCTGTGCATCATTTTTCTCGAAGAAGTGTTTACCGTAGTGCCAGCCATCTTGTGGCTTTTTTGGTTTTTCCCACGAACCTTGCGGGTCATCACTCGATCCGCCACAAAAACCCGCATAACTGGTTTTCCATGGCGTGGAATAAATTCCCGCTTTAAGGCCAAGGCTGTGAATGTAATCGCTCAGCGCTTTCATGTCCGGGAACTTTTCGTTGGGCTGGATTGCATTGTATTTGCCCCCGCGCTTCCCCTGCCAGCCGTCATCGATGTTGATGTACTGCCAACCGTGATTGATCAGGTCCAGCTTGACCATCGCATCTGCCGCCGCGCGCAGATTTGCATCAGCAACTTTGGATCCCCAACCGCCCCAGGTATTGCAGCCCAGCAACGGAGTGAGGCAGATCTCATCCCCGACAACAATCCGCAGTTCCCGTTCTGCGCTGCCACGGGAATTCTCTGCCTTCAGCATCATCCGGTACGTTCCGCGTTTCGCTATTGATCCGCTGATACGGCCATTCTCTGCATCCAGTTTTGCCCCTTCCGGCAGATCTTTCACAGAGAATTTCATCGGCCGGTTACCGGTCGCCGCAATTGTATAGAGAATTGGATGTCCGGGCCGTACCCCGAACACCTTTGCTCCATTGATTCGCGGTTCAGGTTTTGACGACGGTGTCAGGATATAGGCCGAAAGATCCGGTATGGATTCCTCGGCCACCACACATTGTCCTGAACCAACCATCAAAAGGCAAAGAATTGCAGACATTCGTAATATTTTCTCGCTCATCATTGTTATTCCTTTCTATCCGCTTTAATTAGAACCCCTTGGCCATAGGGAATGGCTGGTCCTGGTGTTTCCATACGCGCAGATAATCTATCTCGAAAGTACTGGGTAAGTCTGCCGGATCCGGCAACCCGACCCAGTCCTTCATAATTTCGCAGTCAAACATTATATAAAGGGGCGTACTGTAATAATCGTTATCACGCGCAAAGACCTCCTTGCCATCCACAAACCATTTCATCTCCGTGGGTGTCCAGAGGAAACCGTAGACATGAAAATCCGCGTGGAAATCAAACGGCAATTTTTGTTTCATTGCCTTCTTAGGTAACGATGTCTGCTTGGCATTTGCGATCGACTCAACGTACGGGGTATAGAAGCGATGCACGGTTGTACAGTATACGCGGTCATATTCCTTCTTGGCCGGCTTGCCGAAGATTTCAAAAATGTCAATTTCCTCGGAGAAACTGCCTTCCTTGTACTTGGCGGGCGGATTGAGCGGATCGTACAGCCAGAATGCATTACAGATGCTGGCTTTCATTGACTTGCAGCGTGCCTCAAAATAACCGTACAAGATCCGTTTCTTGCTTTTCACAGTCGAGGTAGTGAACTTGTCATAACCGCGAACCTTGTTTTCGACCGTTACTTCCTCCGGTTTCTGAACTTTTGCCGTCAGACACAGTTTTCCATCCTTGACCGTCACATTCTCACGCGAGAAATAACCGGGCTTGCGTCCATACCATTCCGGATTGAAATCCCACCATTTCTCTCCATCCAATCCCTGCCCGTTGAACTCATCGCTGAATACCTGCTCAAGCACCCAGCCATCGCCCATCGGGCAAACGGGCTCCGCCTGCCCGAGTCCAATAAATGCAAGTACAACCAGAATTGTGCCAATAGTAATTTTCATTTCAGCTCCCTATTTTGACAGGAATGATTTCGCCCAGATCATGGCCGGACGTTCCTTGACTGCTGCCGCAAAACACGCTTTTGCCTCTTCAGATTTGCCTTCTGCCAGCGACAGCAAACCTTTGAGATACGACTTCTGGGCAGAACGATGCATCACGCGCTCCATGGGCGTATTCTCACCGCCGAACTTGGCATACGCATTAACAGTCGCTGGTTTATCCAGTTCCGCAATCGCTGAACACAGACGCTGTATCTGTTCCGCCTCGCCGGCTGTTTCACCCAGCTCGCGCAGGGACAGAACACGATAATAGTTCATCTCGCCATCGCCCACTCGACCCTCAAGTGCCTTGCGCAGTTCAGTCTTTGCCTTCCCTGAATCGCCTATCGCCTTGTGCGCCATGGCAGTGTAGTAATGAATCTTCGGTGCCTGACCTGCATCGCCGGGACGTCCAGCCTGCAGGTTCTCGGGATAGGTATTCGCCGCTTCAAAATCTTTCAATGCCGCTACGCTTTGACCGGATTTGAGTTTTGCGAGGCCGCGCAGGAGGCAGGCATCCACAAACGGCTGGTGCAACGCAGCTGCACCTTCCCACACATGGAAGCGCCGGGTCGTAAGAATCGCCAGCGACTTGTCGAACTGTCCCATTTCATTATATAGATACGCAAGACGCAGGATTGTTGGATCGCTCTTCTGTACTGTCTCAATGCGGCCCTCAAGGAACGCCAACCTGGCTGCAGCATCACGTCCCATTTTCTCCCACAGCTTGTCCAGCTCGAGTACCGGCGCAACGTTCTGCGGATCAGCCTTGATCGCAGACTCATAACGGGTAACTGCCAGATCGTGCTTTTCCTGAATCCTTCCGTAGGCAAAGCCGAGATTGCGCAAGGCGAGTCCATGCGACGGGTTGAGCGCAACGGCCCGCTCCCATGCAGCAATGCCACGCTCACGCTGTTCAAGGTAGTAGCAGAGATTACCTATGTAATACCAGTTATTCGCATCGGAAGGACGCAGCTCAATGGCAGCGGTAAACATCCTCAGCTCTTCATGCCGGAAGGGAAAACAATAATCAGTAGGCATCGCCGCCGCTTTGGCAAAAAGCTCACGAGCCACATCTACACTACCTCCCTGCAGATTGTAATAGGCAGCATAATATCTCACCAGTGGACTGACATATGCGCCCCCGGCATTCTCCGCCTGCGCCAGAAGCGAGAGCGCCTCATCGATGGCACCGATATCACCGTAGTCGGTAACCGCCTCAAGCATCTGCTGCAGCTTGTCCCCGCGATTCTTTTCCACCGTGGCTAATGCCTTTTCACCTTTGCCCTTAAGAAAACAACGCTCCGTGACGGACCAGTAATCAAGCGGATCATTCTTAACAGCCAGATCCAGCTCGAGTTCCGCATTCTTCTTCTGGCCAAGTTTACGCAGGATATATGCACGCAGTGTATGCGCCTTACTGGACCGCATGGCCACTGCCAGCGCACTGTCAATCATTTCCAGCGCATGCTCGTAATTGCCTTCCAGGCAGTCAATCTTGGCCAGTTCAATATAAGCCGCACGCTGGAAGGTGTCACGCCAGACTGCTTTCCAGAATTCATCCTGCGCCTCCTTCAGTTTGCCCTGTTCCTTCAACACAATACCGAGGTAGTAGTGCGGCTCGGCATCTTTCGCACGCATGTAATTGCGGGTCGTGCGTGCTGTCGCGCAGCGCAGATGTTTTTCGGCCTGTTCAAACTTGGCTTCCCGTGCCCGCCTGATACCCAGCACGGTATTCACACGCAGGTCATTCGGATCGCGCTTGAGCGCCTCTTCATAGTAAGGCAGAGGATCTACGATTCCATTATGAAACTGCTCCAGCCGCAGACCGACCAGGTACAGCTCCTCCACCGTCTTGTACTCGGAAGGAGCCTTCGGATTCTCCACCAGCTCAGGAAGCGGCTTTTCATCCACCTTTACAGGCGTGTACCGGACCAACTCGCGCCCGTCCGGATCACACAGGATGCCGGTGATCTGCTGGTCATTGAGATTTGCATCTATTGCAATCTCTTTTACATACGGCGTGTTGGGATCAATATTTATCAGCTCGTTGAATTCCTTCGCACCATACTTCAGGCAGACACGGGCATTCTTAAGTTTGGTCGTCGAGTTGAAGCCAAGCATGACCTTGCCAGGCGCAATGCGCTCAAGGTTGATTGCAGCATCAAGGTTCGCGCACTTGATCCCACCGATCTTCTTGATTGGATACCAGTACTGTTTGCATTCACGGGTCTCATATGGAGATATCCAGCTGTAGTCCGGCTGATTGTCGGAATAGGCACCAACCATCAGTTCAAGGTATGGACCATCCGTATCGGTAAGCACCTTGTCCCAGACAAAACCGCCCGGATTGTTGCCCCACAGGAAGAATTTCTTTCCACATACAACATGGCGGTTGGCGACATGCACCGTGCCCATCTGCCTGCCATGGTCATACCCGGCAAGGAAATCATTATCCGGATCAACCGCAAAAATCGACCTGTGATCCGTGGTGAAATTTTTCCACCAGCTCAAGTCGGCAATTTCGTCGATCCCCACGTTTGGACGACCCATGGGAAAACGGGTAAAGTAATCCTTGTGGTGGTCCATGCCCACCCTGCAGGAGGGCGGAAAGATCACCTGGTAATTCGTTCCGCAATGTACAGAAACATTGGCCCAGTAAAGCATGGATTCGATGTAAGGCTGGCGGTTCATGAACTTGCAGGTGGCCTCCAGATATGAACGGCCTGGCTTCATCGAGAGCCCGATCGACCATTTCAGCCGGTGACGTATTTCTGTTTCGCCAATCCACACGGTTTTACTTCCGTCATCATTCTTAGTGGTCGTATAATCCACGGGCATAAACGTTGTCGCCCGGTGATGATGGGGAAAATTCCATTCCACTCCGCCGGAAGTCCATGCACCAAGCATACCGATCAGGGCGGGCTTGACCACTGACTGACGGTAAAATGTTTCAAACTTGCTGTCCTTGTCGGTGAAGCTGAAAAGGCGGCCTCCTATCTCAGGCAGAAGCGACATGCTGAGGTATTCATTTTCCAGCCAGAGCGCGGTGTATTCCCTGTCCACCTTCTCATCATGGAGAACATCCTGAATCGGGTACGGGTAGACGCGGCCCTGCGCGCCCTGGTAAACACGTCCGGTGTAGAAGACCGGATTCTTGTCACAAGGACCCGGTGGATATGTTGGTACAACAACATTTTTCTCTTTTACATCAACCGATGCGATGACCGCATTTGCTGACAACAGAAGGAGAAGAGTTATTGTATAACGAACGGCAATATTTAAAAACAAAGTAGTTTTAGTTTTCATGCCATGCATCATAAGCCTGACATGATGTAATGATCTTGGAGGATTGTCCCAAAAAAGTTGGTTTATTTACCGGCGCGGTACTGGCGCGGGGAAATGCCTGCAATACGCTTGAACGTATGATTGAAATGGGAAATGTCACCAAATCCCGTCTCAAACGCTATATCTATGATTGGCATGTCGGTGCTGCGCAGTAAATGCTGAGCCTGCTCAACGCGACGCTGGTTGACGTAAGCCACAATGGTCATTCCCTGCTTTTCCTTGAAAATCTCAGCCAACTGTGTCCGTCCGAGCCGGACCGCCGTACCGATATTCGCAAGGGTTATCTTCTCGGAAAGACGCCCATCAATGAAGGAAACGATCTCG
>MHBM01000238.1 GCA_001804885.1 Lentisphaerae bacterium RIFOXYA12_FULL_48_11 | reverse complement strand
ATTGTGGTGATGCCTGTTGTTGGATCTTGGTCTCTCATCGTTTCAGCCTTGAATATTAATGATATAAATGAAATGTTAACATCGTCAATTGATCTTGGGTAGACGTTTGTCAAAAAAGTAATTTCTTATAACCAGTCAACCTGAAATGGAAGTTTACAAATTCTTTCCCGCTTCACCGTTACAAAAGCAGTGGGGCCTGTACCTGACCGACTGCGGGCGGGAGGTTATTCCGCCCCACTACACCATTTATCCTCCACAGGTACTCGTGGACGCCACCCAGCATAACTTTGACAGGAAGAAACGGAGGCGGGTGGCTTATTCACAGCTGGTCTATATCCGAAAAGGCCAGGGCTACTACGAAAACGAGTGCTTCAAACGGATGTGCATAAAAGCAGGCACGCTCTTCTTCGTTTTTGAAGAACTCTACTGTGGACTTTATCCCGACCAGGAAACGGGATGGGAGGCGTACTGGATCAGTTTCGGGGGCGAACAGTCGAAGCGACTGATGCGTGAGCCGTTTTTCTCACCTCGATCGCCCGTGATGGAACTGGCAGATTCCGCAAGAATCGAAGTTCTGATGAGGATGTTCATTGACCGCGTTGTCGAGGAGGATGTCTACTACAAAACTCCCTATTCCATCACGGGACAGTTGCTGGATCTGTTAGGTCAGATTCTTGAAATGAAAGAAAAACGCGCGGTCCTGCCGCCGTCTGACGAAGACCGGATCCGACGCGCCCAGGCGTTTATTTCGGGACACGCGCTTGAGAAGATCGACTATACCAAACTGGCCCGTCAGCTCGGCATGAGTAGACGGACATTCTGGCGAAAATTCGCAATGATTGCACACGCGCCGCCCCTTGGTTATCAGCTTGCCATTCGCCTCAACCACGCACAGAGGCTCCTTATGACAACCAATCTTTCCATAACTGAAATCGCGGCACATGCCGGTTTCGAGAACGTCTATTATTTCTCCTCTCTTTTTTCTAAGAAAATGGGAATTTCTCCGCTGAAATATCGGCAGAATATTGGCAAGAAACCATAAAATCTTGGCAAAAACACCGATGGCTTAAGGTCTGCATCGGCGCTAAGCTCCTAGTTAACTTCAACATCCAACAAAAAGGGGGAGACAATGAAACTGATGCACAGAGTATTTTTAACATTCGGTGTATTGTTTGTTTTGTGGACATCGGCAAACGAAGAAACCGCTTTGGCAATCCAAACAAACGCGTATCCTACGAAACTGGCCGCCGTCCTTCCGTGGAATGAGGGGAATCCCGTTATAAACGGTCCAGACATTTTGGGTGCGTCTCCAGGAAAACCATTTCTTTATCTAATTCCTACGGTCGGCGAACGTCCCATCGCATTCGGCGCCAAAAATCTTCCCAGAGGGCTCTCGGTCGATGCCAAAAAGGGGCAGATAGTGGGTAAAGCCCGAAAGGCAGGAGAGTATGCAGTTGTTCTGATGGCAGAAAACCGGTTGGGCGCCTGCAAAAAGACCATACGAATCGTCATCGGTGAAAACGCGTTGGCGTTGACCCCGCCCATGGGTTGGTGCAGTTGGAATTGTTTTCGTAGCAACATCACCGATACAAAAATCAGGGCCATTGCGCAAAGCCTTGTCGATTCCGGTTTGGCCGCGCGTGGGTACATCTATGTGAATCTGGACTCGGGATGGCAGTCTTCCAAACGTGGCGGGCCATTCAACTCGATCGTCCCCAAGAATGAGTTTCCTGATATGAAGGCACTCTGCAGCTTCATCCATACGCTCGGGCTGAAAGCGGGCATCTATTCGGGACCCTACGTGATTCCGTGGGGTACAGAGGGAGAGGGATGCGGAACGACCTCTGGCCAGCTGGATACCACTTTCGACTTCCATCAGCGGTGGCCCGCCGGCAAATACATAGGCGTCGTCAAACATGAGCACGAGGATGTCAGCCAGTGGGCTGACTGGGGTTTCGACTACTTCAAATACGATTGGAGCACGACCGACATGACGCTCACGGAGCGCATGAGTAAAGCACTCCGCGCCTCGTCGCGCGACATTGTATTCAGCGTAACGACCGGTGTCGCCCTGAAAGATGCCAGTCGGGTCAAGGAGTTGGCGAACCTCTGGCGCAGTAACGGCGATACCAACCCGTCGTGGGGTTCGGTACGCGAGCGGTTTGACAACCAGAAGCCCTGGAACACAGCCATCGGTCCTGGCCACTGGTTCGACCTCGACATGACTGCACTCATGCCGGAAAAGGACAAGTGTCTCTCGGCGAACGAACGTATTGCCTGTATTTCCTGCTGGATGATGCGGCCTTCACCGATCTTTATCGACTATGACCCCGTGAAGCTGGACGATTTTCTCATCAATCTGCTCTGTAATGAGGAGATTATCGCGATCAACCAAGACCGTCTTGGCTTACCCGCTGTCAGTATTCTCAGGACAGACGTATGGGACGTCCAGCTCAAGCCTCTCTCTGACGGTAGCTACGCCCTTGCCCTGTTCAATCTGGGGACCCGGCCCGGCGTGAGTCCCAAAGTGGATCTCGCGTTTCTAAAGTTGGGCGGCGTGTTCAAAATGCGCGACGTCTGGGCAAAGGAAGACCTCGGCGAATTCAAGAACCCCTTTGAAGTTGGAGTTGACGACCATTGCGCGAAGGTATTCAAGCTCGTTGCGCCGAACAACACAAACCAGAATTAGTGTGCTGTAACCTGCCGGAGAACGCCTTAATTCAAAGGAATTCTTGTAAAATTCTTTGGAACACAGAGGAGATAATTTAAAGATCGCAGAATGTTTGCAGCGGCTGTATTCCTGGAATGCGGAACTAACCAGCCTTGAGACTGACTATATAACTGGAAATGAGAAAGGTCGGACCTTCCTCGATGTAAGGAGTGAGCAGGGTTGTATCGCAGTTCGACTGAGCTCTTCTAAGTCCGCACTTACCAATGATGAAGTTACACTTCCGTGCCTCGTATCCTGCCGAGGGAGTAGGGGTAAATCTTTTGCCGAAAACATCCTATATCCATGCGCAAAACGTCGTACTTGTCTTAGGTTTTGTGACAAAATTATTAAATAAAGCTATCTGAGAGACTCAGATGGATAGTTGAAGACCAAGAATCAGTATAGATTGCCTATTTCCTTAAGGAGGAAAGTTATGGTTTGTACCAACATAAGAAATCAAGCTCTTATAATCATTAGAAGTTTATTCTTATGTTTACTGGTGGTCGAAACTACGGTTGCGGGTACAAGTGGTATTGTCCTATCAGAAAAAAAGGAAAATATCGTTCCTGTTGCCGTTTATAGCCCCGCGTTCAAGGATGCGAAGGGACAGAACACTCTGAACCATTTGATTGACGGCGACTGGAAGACCACCTGTTGCTTTTCTCCTAATGACGTAGCGTCGACTTCTGCATGGTTTGTTCTTGACCTGGGGGAAGTAAGAAAAGTGACAGGTATTCGTTTTGTCGCGCAACGATCTTGGGTGAACTGTATGGCGGAACACGTTAGCGTGTTCGCTTGTGAAGACTTGGCGGGGAAAAATCGCCGTTATCTCAGAGACTGCTGCCAACTTCCGCCGGTTACGACGTTCAATTCCGCCTTTGTCACTTGGGATGCCATCGCGACCCGTTATATTGGTGTTATAATTAACAGAGCATGGGACATTCGGTGCTCTTTTGACTACCATTCAGGGACTCGGCACCAGGCTATTAAGAAACTGCCAGACCTTTTAGTGAACGGTGGTCCTCTGTACGATGTTTGTGGAATCGGAGGACGCTTGGCGGTTCAAATCGCTGAAGTCTCTTGTTTTTCCTGTGCACCTTCGGATATACCCTTGCCCAATCCTCTGCATGTGGCCTATCCAGGGAATCGGCTTGAACGCGACTGGATGTATCAGGACTGTGGCGTGTCCAACGTCTCTATGGTTGCCAACGCCGTTGATGGTTCCAAGACAGACTCGATCGGCCCCGATATTTCCGGATGCTTTTCATCTGGAAAGGATTCTGTATTCGAGCAGGCGATGCTCCGGCGGGTGTTGTCCGAGTTGGACTTGTACAGCACTGATGTCGCGCCACTCAGGAAACGTGCCGAGGCGTTGTTGTCGATTCCTGGTGTAGACCATCGCTGGAGAACGCTGTATCTGGACGCCTGTCGGGAACGGCGCAGGGAACGCCTGAAAGTCTTGCGCCGGTTGGCGACGCAGTTTCTTTACACCAAACATTTCATTATGGGAGGGGTGGAACAGTGGAGCCAAACGGCGCACGTGTCTGATGAACAGGTCCTTGATTTCACGCCTGTATTTCGTGAGGGATCGCAGCTCTGTTTGGCAACAATCAATGAAGATGGCAGTGTTTCCAATGAAGTGTTGATCGACAAGCCGGAAGGAGTCATCAGGGATCCATGTCTGTCGTTCGACGCCCAAACATTGTTTTTCTCGATGCGAGACAACTTCAAGACGGACGATTACCATCTGTATGCAATGTACCTGTCAGATAGACACATTCGGCAGATCACTTTCTCGCCTGTGGTTGATGGCACGAAGATACCCTGCTGCGACATTGAGCCCTGCCTGACCCCGGAAGGTGATATCATTTTTGGATCCACCCGGTGTGTCCAGTTGGATGACTGCGCGCCGCGCGCGACCCTTAATCTATATAAGTGTGATGTTAATGGACGGTTTCTTCGCCGTCTGGCATTTGATCAAGTATCGACGGCTTATCCGCAGCTTCTGGACGACGGACGTATTATCTATAGTCGATGGGAGTATCATGACCGCAGCGCATATTTTCAGCAGCCTTTGTTCGTTATGAATCCGGACGGAACTGCGCAGTCGGCTTTTTATGGGAATAACAGCATCTATCCGACGTCGTTAATCCATTCCCGCGGAATACCAGGTACCGGGAAGATCATTACGATTGTGGGGGGGCACCATGCCTTGCAGAAGGGTAAACTGGCGATCATTGACAGAACGAAAGGTTCAGAAGGAAACAGCGGAATCGAATATGTCGCGGGTGCTTCACCTGATGGCAGGCCGGGACGTCAGCCGTCGGCGGTTCTGATGATCGATCCGGCAACGGAGCCATCCAAGTTTAGTCAGTGCGTAGATTTTTATGACCAGTGCGGACAGATCGGCCCGCAATGGCAATACCCCTACGCGTTTGATGAGGATCACTATTTTGTTAGTTACAACCCTGAGGGGATGTACTTCAGCAGGGGTCCTTGTGCGGTCCCCTTTGGCGTGTATTACATGACCGCAACCGGCGAGCGAGAATTGCTCGCTTTTGATTGGGACAATTCGTGTGGTCAAGCGATTCCGCTAGTGTCTCGTCGACAACCTTTAGTTAGAGTGTCGCAGGTGGACTGGAAACAGAACGTTGGCCGATTTTATGTCCAGAATGTTTATACCGGCCCTGGCGTTCGGGGTATTGAGAAAGGAACGGTCAAACACCTTCGTGTGATTGCTTTGGAATACCGTGCGGCTTTTGTATCGGCCAATGACCAGCATGGTCTTTTGGCGCCGTCGCGTTGCAATACGCCCATTTCTATCGACAACGGTTCTCAAGACGTGAAACATGTGTTAGGTGAGGTGGAGATAGACGAAGAAGGAGGGGCTTATTTCGAGGTGCCAGCCCGCAACGCCATCTATTTTCAGTTGTTAGATGCGAAGGGACGATGCATTCAAACCATGCGGAGTTGGGCGATGGTACAACCCGGCGAATTTGCTGGATGTGTGGGATGCCACGAAACTCCGAGTCAGGTGGGAGGTTATGATGCGAGTCAGTCGGCGATGTTGAAACGGCGACCGCAGAAACTACAGCCGATGCTAGGACAATCGGTTTACCCGCTATTAACGCAGTTGGAAAAGACAAGTGCCCTTGATGACGTTTCAAGTTTTTTGGGGGTAAACGCGCTACGGGACCTCGATGCCGAAGCTTCTGTTATTGGTTTCAGCTATGTGCAGACCATTCAACCGATTTTAGACAAAAACTGTGTCGCGTGTCACCAAGGCAACGTTCAGGACCCCGATGTGAAGAAACGATCCGCGTTATGCCTGACGGGTGATGTCGCCGTGATGTCTCCACCTTTTCGTTGGGGATCCCCCTTGCGAAAATTCTCTAGATCTTACCTCGCTTTGACGTCAAATGGGAAATGTACCCCGCTGGTCAATTGGTTCTCTCCTCAATCTGTTTATGGAAGGGCAATGATGCTGTCTCCTTACGAAGGCGGGTCGGCAAAAAGCAAACTGATGGATTATCTCGAACCATCACATTATGACATCCAGATGACGGATGCAGAGAAGCGTACGGTTGCGTGCTGGATTGATCTAGGGGTTCCGTTCTGTGGTTCGTATGCCCAGGCAAACACTTGGGCAACACCTAGTCACGTTTACTTTCCGCGATGTTGGCAACCTTTGAAAAACGACTTACTCTCATGGCAAGGGCCAGTTGATAAGATATACGAATATTATCAGAACAAGCGAGTGGTGTTCGCCCGTCAAGAGATTGAGAACATTCTATCTTTGCTTCATGAAAATGAAATTTCTTTAAAGTATTGAGAATAAGATTTGTTAAGAAGAATCGGATTTGGCTCGTGTCCTGCCGAGGATATGGCAGATAAAAGAAAGGGAACTGAAATGAAGAAAAAACAAAATACTATTGCGATGGTGGTTACTCTGCTGTTTTTTTTATTCCAAATTCAAACCGTTTTTGCATCAAATATTACTGTTACAAATGTCACACTTACGCCATGTAT
>MHBM01000237.1 GCA_001804885.1 Lentisphaerae bacterium RIFOXYA12_FULL_48_11 | reverse complement strand
TCAAACGATTATGCCGAAGCAAAGAAATTCTCGGAGTGGCACAACAAGATGCTCGCCGAGTGGCACAAGATCGACATCGTTAAAGTCGACTCTCCCGCCAAGGATTATGTATTCAAAGGTATGAAACTGGACGTGACCGCCCATATCAACCTCAACGGGATAAACCCTGAAAACGTGGTTTGCGAGGTGTATCACGGCCCACTTGACACAAAAAACCACATCTGCATCAAGAAGGCCGAATGCACGGAAATGCAAAATGCCGGAAGGGAAGAAGGAACGGTGATCTACCGGACCCAGATCTCGTGTACACGCGGAGGCAGGTACGGTTTTACCATCAGGGTCCGACCGAACTATCCTGATATGCCGGCTCAGTTCCTCCCCGGCCTTATCATGTGGGCGATGTAACGTGCCAGGGAAGCCCATAGTTCCATCTCTGTCTGTAAGCTCTTTCGGCATTGGTGTACCCGGAACAATCACAAGATCTTTTCCGGTCGGACGTTCCAATTTCTTCAGGATCAACGAGGGACAAAAGCTTCACCTTGAAGTCGACTTTGTAAAGTCTCACAAGAAAGCTTCAGTCGCTCTTTTCACCAATTTAAACAACAATCCTAATGGCTGGCATGAAGTACCTTTCCGTTACGTGTCCAGCCACAAGTTCATGCTCGACATCAACTGCAGCAAGCCAGGCCGCTACTGTTTCAAAGTCAAATACACCATGGACGGACAAAAATGGGCATGGGACTGCGTACCATTCTCATACGTTATGGTGGACCCGTTACTGCTCTCCAACATCAAAACATACACACTGGTTACCTCATCCGCAGGATCTATAGGCGACTGGACAAAGATTCTCCCCCACGTCAGAGAACTGGATTGCAATGTGCTGCATCTTCTTCCGGTCACAAGGATGGGGGCGACGGAAGCGCCTTACGCGGCAAAAGATCTTTTCAGTATCGACCCGGCATACCTGGATCCTGCATCAAAAGATGAAGGCATGACACAATTCAGCAGGTTCGCGGATGAGGCGGCAAAACTTGACATACATCTTTGCATTGACCTGGTATTTAATCACGTCAGTGATGATAGCAATATTGCCAGATTGTGCCCCGAATGGATCCAGCCGGACGAGAAAGAAGCAGACGGATTCCGACGCGCAGGCTGGCAAGCCGGCGAGAAATGGTATAAGTGGGAGGATCTCGTTTTGCTGGATTATGAGCATCCCAACGCGAGAGTACGGAAAGATTTGTGGAACTATATGTGCCACTACGGCATTTTCTGGGCTGAATTTGCCGCAAGAACAAAGGGAATGATCCGCCTCGACAACCTGCATAGCAGTAACCATGCATTTATGAACTACGTTCTGGGAGAAATCCGCGAAACATATCCCGATATAATTTTCTTCGCAGAACTCTTCACAGATACCGCAAAATCTTCGGAACTTGTCTGGGACTTCGGATTGGATCTTATGCTGGCCACCCCTTGGGAACATCATTTCGTCCCCCAGCTTCGCGGATATCTTGCAGAAGTACACAGGCGCGACAAACAGACATCCCATGTCCTCCCCATAACATCGCACGACAGTGGGACTCCGGCACAGGAATTCGGTAGTGTTGAATCAACTGTACCGCGTTATGTCATATCGGCGCTAATGGGTTGCGGCGCGACAGGATTGGTACAGGGAGTAGAGTACGGCCTGCCCCAGAAAATACATCTTGTCGGAATTAAACCGGCACCGGAATACACGACTGGACTCAATTTCACCCCTTTTATCGCAAAAATCAACCGGATCATGGATGAAAACAGTGTTTTCCAGCGCGGCGACAACATCAAGTTCCTCGACAATGGACACGACGCCATAATAGCCGCCTACAGATTTGACGAAGAAAAACGTTGCAGTGAATTCATTGTACTCTGTAATTTCGACACTTTCAAACCACAGAGCATTTCAATTGACCTGAACGATCATATACCAGGAGCGAACATCAAATTTCTCGAAGACCTTCTCACGGAAAAAAACATTACACCGTCGAACGGATCGATCGAGATCACAATGCAACCATGCAGCGCAATGGTATTGAGACTCATTATGGGTTGATTCTATAATGCAGACAGGCTGGCGAACCAACCTTAAGTCAAAAATACTCAAGTCTCAGGCAATGATTCAATTAGTTCTATCGTCACATCCTTAAGTGATTGGATTATGATGGTCGCCTTAGAGAAATCATGATTCCTGGTATGAATATTGGGCACAGCAATACACCGCATTCCTGCAGCATAAGCAGCGAGAACACCTTTTTCAGAATCCTCCAGCACAATGCAGTTATCTGGTCGTTGATTCAGCCTGCACGCCACATACAGGAATAGTTCTGGAGAAGGTTTTACCAGGGAAACATCTTCATTCGCAGCAACCATAGCAAAATATTTCCGAATGCCCAGGGATGTCATAACAACATCTGCAGCATCGGAATAAGAAGAAGTTGCGAGCGCCATGGTCTTTCTGCCATGCAGAAGAGTCAACAGCTCAAATGCACCGGGCATAGCCTGTACAAACCTTGTTACGAGATCTCTGTAACGCGCAGACTTTCCCCTTCTGACTTCATCTGCATCAATAGAAAGCCGATGCCCGCTGATGAAGTCAGCAATACCCCGTCCAGCTCGGATCCAGTGTTCTTCGTAGTATGCATCGGAGAGAGATACGCCCATCTCTAAAAGCACATCCTGGTAAGCTTTTTTATGCCACTTCTCTGTGTCTGCAAGAAGACCATCTAGATCAAATATTACAAGGTCAACCACGAGAACTCCAAAAACTGGACAACGCCAGTTGCTGAAGCATATTATACCTCTCCTTTCCTCTGACAAGTCGTAATATGGGTTTGCTGACAGCCAGACTGTTCTGGCAATATGCCTACCAAAGTCCAAACATTCTTTAGTTAATATGTTTCCGGGTGGCATGACGTTGGCAGATAAAGCAAATGACAAACAAACACAACGTTCAAACATGGATTATCGCTATTACCATTTTCGTCTCGGCGTTTCTCCTGTTCGCAATACAACCAGTTATCGGCAAATACATTCTCCCATGGTTTGGAGGAACCGCGAATGTATGGACAACCTGCATGCTCGCATACCAGTCTCTACTGCTTATGGGATACCTTTATGCACACGGTATGAGTAAGCTACCGGGACGGAAACAGGCCGTCATCCACATCACCCTCCTTGCAACATCTTTGACCTTGCTCCTCATTCGAAGCACTGCATGGGCAACACCTGTTCTACCCGGGATCGAATGGACTCCCTCTCCGAATACATCTCCGGCATGGCAGATAATTGTAATACTCATAGCAGCAATAGGCATGCCCTTCACCATTCTTTCCTCAACAAGCGCCTTGCTCCAGTCATGGTTCTCGAGACTCTATCCAGGGCAGGCGCCTTATGTCTTCTACACGGTCTCAAACGTAGGTTCCCTGCTGGCACTGCTGCTTTATCCATTCATTATCGAACCCATGCTACCAACAACGATACAATCGAACTGGTGGACCTGCGGATATCTACTCTTTGTAATTCTGTGTGGATTCTGCGCCTCCATGATATACAGGGAAAAAACTCTAATCGGTGCTCCATTGTATCCAGGAATACAGACATCTACAGAATCATATGTACAGAACTTTCAGGCGCCAACTTTCATGTCCAGAATCCGCTGGTTGTTTCTCAGTATGTGCTCATCTGTAATTCTACTCGCGACAACAACCCAGATCACTCAGAACGTATCCCCCGTTCCCCTGCTCTGGATCCTGCCATTGAGCCTTTACCTCCTGACATTTGCCATCTGCTTCCGGAGGAACTCTGCCGAGTCAAACGATTTCTGGGTACCGGCAGTACTTTTCTCTCAGTGCTTAACGCTCTACACAATGTGCACAAATTCACTTGGTCAGACGATCGCACTCACGACAACCCTCTTCGCATGCTGCATGCTTACACATAACGAACTTTACAGACTGAAACCATATCCGGGCTATCTGACGTCCTTCTATCTGATGATTGCGCTGGGTGGTGCAATTGGAGGAGTTTTCGTAGGTGTGGTTGCCCCATTGATTTTCAAGGGTTTCTTTGAATTTGACTTCATCATGCTGGTCTATTCTTTGATATCAATACACATACTTTCAACCAGGCGACAGAAATGGATGAAGTTCGCCTGGGTCCCACTTTCAGCCACTTTCCTTATTGTAATTGCCATGTTTCAAATCAACGCCCATCACGAGCGCACAATAGCAATCTACAGGTCCCGTAATTTCTATGGCACACTTTCCGTTAGAAAATGCGAAAATAGACGGGGAATTTACCATGAACTGGTTAATGGAAAAATAAAGCATGGCATCCAGTATCAATCGGGATTGCTTCGCAAGTGGCCAACGGAATATTTCGGAGAAAACAGTGGTATCGGAAAGGCCTTTCGATATCACATTAAAAAATTCTCCAGCAAGCCCATCCGGGTCGGGGCAATTGGGCTTGGAATTGGAACAATCGCTGCGTATGGATATTCTGGTGACTATTTCCGTTTTTACGAAATTAATCCGGAGGTAATCGAGGTCGCGAACAATACCAAATATTTCTCCTACCTGATCGATTCAGCCGCAAAAATTGAAGTCATTTTAGGAGATGCACGAATATCCATGGAAAACGAAAGGCTTCTACGTACGCCGCAGGCTTTTGACATGCTTGTCGTTGACGCGTTCAACTCGGACGCAATACCGGTCCACCTTCTTACCAGAGAGGCATTTGAGCTCTATCTCTACCACCTTGCGCCGGAAGCACTGATTGCGATACACGTTTCAAATGCCTACCTGGATCTGGTTCCTGTAGTCTTATCAGCTGCAAAAGAATTCCACCTGAATCACGCTGTCATGCATGCACATGGCGACAGGGTAATAACCGAATCTACAATATGGATACTGCTTACTAGAAACAGGATTTTCACAGAACTGCCCGCAATAAGCGGGTCAAAGTTACCACAGGATAAGATCTCCAGGAAACATGTCTTGTGGACTGATGATTACAGCAATCTGTTCCGGGTGATGAAGAAGCCTTGAAAACAGCATACTGGTTCAGTTTTTCGACGGCAGGTCAAACGAACCATTGGCAGGATTGAAAACAACAGGCATACCGTGATCCATGAATTCGTATACGGCCCTGGAAAGCGAAGACATGACGCGATCCGCTTCTTCTTTTGTAGTTCCTGTACTCATCACACAAATGACATAAGGCCTGTTCGAGAGGAAAACAATACCGCAATCATGAGAATCTCCCGTACCGGCATTAAATCCCACTTTGTGCGCAAACTGTATTTCGCCGGGTATCCCGGCCCTGAGCTGATCGGAAAACACTGTACTGGACATAAGCGACAATGCGACATCGCATGAAGTTTTATCGAGATAATCCGCACGATATAGAGAGCGCAGAAGATTGGCATATTGTTCAGGAGAAACACGTGGCAGAATATTAGGAGGTGTCGCGAGAGGCATGGCCATTGCCCTGAAGCATTCCTGGAACTCATCAAACGAAAGCTTTTTACACAAGGCCATGGCGGCCGCATCATCAGAACCTTCTATCATTCTTTCCGCAAGTTCTTTGATAGACATCGGCTTGAAACTGCCAGTCACTTTCTCGATATACGGAGACTCATATTTCAATTCTTCGGGGGTAAGCACTATACCTTCATCCAGGGAAATCTGCTCTCTCTCGGCTTTCTTAAGCAGGGCAACAAGAGTGGACACCTTTAACAGGCTCCATGCATTATAAGATTCTTTCTCATCAAGCCCCCACCACATGCCGGTCTTTAAATCTTCGATATAAACACTGAAATGGCCATGAACATTTGAAGTAACAGTCGACACGATTGATGGAGGCAGCATCCCGCCTGATCGGCGTGTTATCTTTCGATCAGACAGGCGCTCGTCAATATTCTTCCATGCAACCTTAACAGGGGGAGGCTGCTTCCCTGACTTCACGGAATCATTAAGAAAAGGCCCCTTCCTGAAAACCATCCATGAGAACAAAAGCAAACCAAAGAACAATACAGCCATGAGACTTAATCTCACAACTTTTGATCCAGGCAATCGTACCGAGTCAACCGGAAACCTATCCGATGTATTCGGTTTATCTGTTGGTTTAAGCTTCATCTAGAAATACTTCTTACCGGCTTTAGTTGTCTCATGAAAACACAAGAACTGTCACCATAGACAAACAACCTACATACTACGTAGTTCAACCTAAGTAGCAGAATTGTCATTTCAGATAGAGGAATGTTTCCCGCACTCCTTATTACTGTTTTACTATAGGTCACGCTGCAATATTTAGCAAGATTTAACAGAACGACATAGTCAACTTAGAACCCTTGCTGCCAAAGAGCTGAATTAACTGATTTTCTTAATTTTTTATCATTTTTCCCCTTGCGCAGACAGGTTTTTCTGTTATTGTCCTGCGCTTGTTAGTCCCGGAGATACCAGCGATAGCAGGCATCGTAAACGCGGGACGGAAGCGAGTGTTTTCCCTGGCCACAGGGAAAACCAAAGCGGATTTTCCCGCCAGGCACGGTTACGGCCGGCTAACGGCAATGGGAAGAAAAGGAGTATAACGTGGCAAATACTGCAGAAAAACCCTATCGGGACATCACAATTCGCGATCTATTGGACGCCGGACTGCATTTCGGTCATCAAACCAAGCGCTGGAATCCAAAGATGAAACGCTATATCTTCGATAAGC
>MHBM01000236.1:3905-6744 GCA_001804885.1 Lentisphaerae bacterium RIFOXYA12_FULL_48_11 | reverse complement strand
GGGTGCTTTTTCTTTATGGCTTCGACAATTCTCTTTATTGCCATTTCAGCTTCGGCTTTAATACCTGGTTCAGACAACAGGGGTGTTATAACCTTCAAAGCTGAAGGAGTCCTTGCATTGCCGAGTCCACCGAGAATGAGTTTCCTGTCTTCGTCTTTAGCGGTGCTTTTCAGGAGTTGAGTACAGCGTTGGAACAGTCTCGGGTTTGGTTTATCAGGCTGCCCCATGGCCAGTCTGACTAGACCACGCAGTGCCAGCACACGGTGCGATTCTTTTTCAGGCTTGCGGTAAATTTCTTCCAGGGTTGTCCAGGCGCTATCATCCGGCCATTCGCCGAGCGTGCGGATAGCGGTGTCGCGGATACGTGGTTCCTTGTTCTGGAGCGCGGCTCTTACTGTTTCCAGGGCACTGCTGTCGCCGGGGATGCGAAGAAGGCGCAGAACGGCGCACCGTGTGTCAAGGTTCGTGGTCTTGTCCAGAATGGGTATTATAACAGTGGTCTGTTCTGAGGGTTTCTCTATTTTTGCCACTGTGCGTGCAGCGGCATTCTCAGCCTCACCCCTGATTGTACCTTTTGTTGTGTCTGAAAGTTTCTTTACAATGACGAACGCATCCCCGGGGGTTGAAATATTCCCGAGAGCCTGGAACGCCGAACGTGCGGTCAGCACATCAGTATTCTCTGTCTCGGCGAGAAGAGATGCAAATGCGGAATGACAGTTGCGTTTTGAAAGGACGGATATAAGCGTGCGTTTTGCATCGCCTGAATGGTTCTTCATAGCCGCTGTCAAAGCTTCGTCAGTTTTGTTTCCTCCGGACAAAGGCACAAGTATCTGCTCGATCTGGGCGCGTTCTGCAGCATCCTTTGCGGCCACAAGCAGCTGGCAGAGCGGTTCCACAACGGAGTCATTACCCAGGCGGCCCAGCGCTGTTATTCCAGCAGTACGTATATCCGGATCCTGGCTTTTTATAAAATCGAGCGCCTTTGGAAGCACAGTGTCTTCCCCAAGATTTGCAATTGATTGCAGGACCGCTGCCTGCATGGCGGGTGAAAGTTTGCTTGTACCTTCCATTAGTAACTTGCGCCCGCGTTCATCTAGATTTCTGATCTGGCCCAGGGCAATTTCAGATGCTTTTCGGTCGTTTCCTGCCATAAGTTCAAGCATTTGTGGAATGGCCTTATCCCCTTCCGATTCAAGTATTCTATGCAATGCGGCGTATTTGATGCTGCTGGGATATTTATCATTATAAAGTTTCTTCAGTTCTTTTCCGTCTGCACAGTTGATGTATGCATTTGCTGCAGCTACTCGGATTCTTTCCGAATCGCTGTCTGTGAGTTTCTGCAATGCCTTGCTTGCTGCCATGTTCCCAATTTCTGCAAGGGCATCAATTGCAATAATTGCACTTTTCTCGTCTTTCCCTTGGGCAAGTTTGAATATTTCCGGGACGCAGGCTGTGTCCTTTCGTGCTGACAGGGCAAGTGCCAGTGCCGCCTGCCATTCCAGGTTATTTGTATGGCCTAGGGCGGAGCGCAGGGTGTCTGCCGCCTGCGCGGTTGGATTGTTCTGCAATGCACAACGGGCGGCCTCGCGAACGCGTTCTTCACTGTCACCGAGAAACCTTGCCAGTGTCGGGACAATCTCAGCCTTGCCGATATCTGTCAGAAGTTTCAGGAGCATAATCCTGGATTCGAGTGGGATATCTGTTTGTGCAATAGCGGCCATTGCCTGGCAGCATGCTGCACGTTCCTTTTCCGCTCCCGGCCTGCTGGCGTGGTGGACCGTGGCCTCCAATTTCTGGAGATACTGCAGATCGTTCGTGCACAGCAGTGATACGAGGGAATTTATACCATCAGTATATGCCTTGAGTATCTGATCGGCTGACTCATCACCGTTGAGCGCTACAATCGGGGATAGTTTTTCGGGAACCTTTGGCAGTTGCTTTGATGTGATTGTTGCGGATGTTTCTTCTTTAATTGTTTTCTGCGCAGCTTGGACCAGTAATGGGCCTGCGAATAACAGTGCTGAAATTGAAATAATATATGCTTTATGCATGACGTTGTCCTTTCAGATTAAACTATGTGCCATGGTGCGCGTTTCGGGCGTGACAGCATTCTGCCGGCTTCCTCGTCGCCGATGATTTCCTCTTTCACGGGATCCCATTTCAGTGGTCTGTTAAGCCGGTATGCGATATTGCCGAGGTGGCAGACGGTCACTGTGCGGTGTGCCGCCTCGATGTTTCTGAACGGCAATTCCCGTGTCCTGACGCAGTGGAGGAAATCGCCGATCAACCCGCCTGATCCCTTGTAGTTCGGAATATAAATATTCGGTGCTGGCATTGTCTTGGCGTCATCCTGCGAAATTGTGCGATCCGTTCCTCTGAAGGTCAGGCGGCTGTCACCTTTGCCTCCGTTGTGATAGATCTGTATGCCGTTGGCGAAACGGAAAGTCAGGTTGGGGATGTCATTGCCATTTGGCGGAATGATTTCAGAAGGCCCTGTTTCGTGGAGTTGAAGGCAGAACAGGGCACCTCCGAAGCAGTGGGCGCCCCAGTCGGTCATGCCGCCTCCGGAGTAGTCACGCCATGCTCGGAAGTTGAGCAGGGCAGGATTGAACGGTACCATGGGTGCAGGTCCGAGCCACATGTCCCAGTCAATATCCGGAGGAACAGGCATTCCGGGCAGATTTGAGGGAATGGAAGGGCCGCCAACGTTTACCCATGCTTCCCTGGGTTCGCCGATTGCACCGCTGCGTACCATTCGGTGGAACCAATGGTAGTCACCCCAGACGCGCTGGCTGCCGCCGGAGAACACGCGGCCATACAGTTTTGCGGCGTTAACCAT
>MHBM01000236.1:0-3835 GCA_001804885.1 Lentisphaerae bacterium RIFOXYA12_FULL_48_11 | reverse complement strand
TCAACTGAAATTATTGCATGCCAGTGATCGGGGGTTCCGATCAGCACGGCATCGATGTCGGGACGTGATGTTATTTCACGGAAATCACCACAGGCAACGCAGGACTTATTGCCGTAACGGTCATTAACAATGGATTTTGCCTTTTCAACGTGCGGCTTACGGACATCACAGACAGCAACGACTTGAACCTGCTCGAAACTGAGAAAGCCCTGCATGTCCCCGGTTCCGCGTCCGCCCATTCCAATGCAACCAATGGTGATGCGGTTGCCTGGAGAGGGACGGCCATCAAGCCCAAGCGCTGATCCGGGTATGATTGTCGGCGCGGTTATTGCGGCAAGGGTTCCGCCAAGGAACTGTCTTCTTGAGATTCCGGCAGGTGCGTTTTTCTTTTTCACGGTAACTGCTCCTTTCAGGAATTAGAATAATATTACGTATCTACCCTGCAAGTGAAGCTCCCTTCGAAGTGGCTTTTTAGCTCCGAAAGCGAGTGGAAGTTCAGGAGAGCCGTCTCGGTCAGTCCCTATGAGCCACGTACTGATTGCCGGATATATAAAGAAAACGAAAAGCTAATTCAATTATTATATTCTTTCTAACAAGATGTCTTTTACATATTCTTAAGGTGTATGTTGACACCTCTGTATGACCGTGCGAATATTCATCAGTAATTGGTAATGTATGGATCAGTATGAAGCTTAAAACGAGTCTGCAACTCAGTGCGATATTTCCGCTGGTTTTTGCAATTGTAATTACTCTCAGTCTCCGCTGGTGGCTTGATACCGGTGAACGGTCTGAAGCTCTGGCTACGATCTTTCTGTCATTGACCGGGGTTCTTGGCCTGGCCATGACGGCAGTGATTGTTTATTATACCAAGGATATCCTCGGCAAGATCAAGGTTCTGAATGAGTGGACTGATACGGTGCTTAAGGGGAATCTCGACGCAACTATTAATCTGAAGTCTTCTGATGACGAGGTTAGTCGTCTATCCTATGCGCTCAGCAAGATGTTGCGTGAAATAAAGCAGGCGTATTCTGAGATCCACAAGGAATCCACGGAATACAAGCAGGAGTCCATTGAACAGAAACGGTTGGCCGAGGCTTCGCAGATTGGGGCCAGGCAGCTTTCAGATGCGCTTAACAGGTTGAAGGAGTCTCAGCAGGAGATAATGCAGAAGGAACGTCTTCACGTTTATGAAAAAGTCATCAGGGGGGTTGTGCATGACTTTGGCGAAGCATTGACTCCGTTGATGGGCACAATAGACATTCTCCAGGTTTACCCGGAGAAAATGCAGGATAAAGGTGAGATGGCTCAGCATTTGCAGATTATGCACGATGCCGTAAGTAATGCGCGCAAGTCGTTGAAAAATCTCGCAGGCATCTATCATGTTCATTCCGATAGATCTTTTGGGCCTGTGGATGTCAACTCTGTGATTGAGCGGACGATGTCTGTTCTCGAGCCGCGCTGGAAGGCGGAGGCTCGCTCCAGGGGTATTGACATTGATGTGCGCTCGAATCTTCAGTCTGTTCCATCTGTCATAGGTGATGAGTCGGATCTACAGGATGCGATAACAAATTTGATCATGAATTCCATTGAAGCGATGCCGGATGGGGGGGCAATAACCTTGTCAACTTATGCTGACAGAACGTTTGTGACTGTAGATGTGAAAGATACAGGCAAAGGGATGACTGACGAGGTTAAAAGGCGCTGCCTGGAACCTTTTTATACAACCAAGGCGGCTGCCGGGACGGGTATGGGTTTAACCATAGTACACAGCGTGGTTCACAGGAATAAAGGTACTTTGAGTATAGAAACGGGATCGGGAAAAGGTACAAGGGTTGTTGTTAGAATCCCCGTCTGGTCTGAAACGTTTCGTGAGAAGAAAATGGTAGACGCTGTCGAGCTCGGCGATCGTAAGATGTCCCTTCTCCTTGTGGATGATGAAGCCCTCTCTTTGAAGGTGCTGGCAGGGAGCTTGTCGTTTTGTGGATATGCTGTGACCCCGGTAACCAATGGAGCGGAAGCGCTGGTAAAATTCAAAGCAAGCTCGTTTGATGTTGTCATAGTTGACAAGGCGATGCCCGGGATGGATGGCATAGCCTTGGCTGGCGCTATCAAGGAAATCTCATCTAAAACGCCTGTTATAATGCTTACAGGGTATGCCGATGTAATGAGGGAAGAAGGAGATATCCCTGGTGTTATTGATTTTCTATTGTCCAAGCCAACTACCATTGAAGATCTGAAGAAAGCCCTGGCTAATGTGGCCATTGTAAAAAAGTAGCGGATCTTAATGACTGCAGCCCTCCAGGCCTTGTCACTCTGACAGAGTGAACCCCGATTGTAGATGTTGACACCTGTTTGTGGCGGTGAGATTATCGGGCATGGATTAACAGGTGGTATAATGAATCTTAGAACAAGTCTCCATCTTAGTGCAGTGTTTCCTTTCTTTTTTGCCATTGTAATAGTGGTCAGTCTCCGATGGCTGTTACAGGCAGTTGATTCTTCTGGATTTCTATCTGCAATTCTACTGGTTTTGACCGGTGTCCTTGGTTTTGCCATGGCTGTAGTGATTCTTTATTACATAAGGGTTTATTTTAAGAAAATCAGTACGCTCAATGAGTGGACTGATGCTGTGCTAAAGGGCGATCTTGATGTGGTGGTGGATATTAAAGCTTCAGATGACGAGGTGAGCCACCTTTCGTATGCAATGAGCCGGATGCTCAGGGAAGTCAAGCAGGCATATTCGGAGATTCACAAGGAGGCCAGTGAGCACAAGCAGAAGTCCCTCGAGCAGAAGCGGCTGGCCGAGGCCGCGCAGGAAGGGACGCAGCAGCTTGCGGATGCTTTTGTCAAACTCAGGAAATCCCAGCAGGACATAGTAGAGAAGGAACGCCTGAATGTTTACGAGCAGGTAATAAGGGGTGTGGTGCATGACTTTGGCGAAGCATTGACGCCCATGCAGTGTACAGTAGACCTTCTGCTTTCCGAGCCGGAGAAAATGCAGAACAGAGAGGAAATGTCTCAGCATTTGCAGACAATGTCCGATGCCGTAACTAATGCCAGCAAGTCATTGAGGAATCTTGCTGGCATTTATCTTGCCAATCCCGAACGTTCATTCGGGCCGGTGGATGTTAACCGTGTTATCGAGCGAACTATATCTGTTCTGGGGCCAAGGCTGAAAACAGAGACAGATTTCAGGGGTGTTAAGATTGATATCCGTCCGATTTTCCAGACAATTCCACCTGTCCTTGGTGATGAATCCGACATGCAGGATGTGATCACCAACCTGGCCATAAACGCGATTGAGGCCATGCCGATCGGGGGCACGATAGTCATTGCAACCAGTACTGATCAGACTTTTGTGACAATAGAGGTGCGTGATACCGGCAGGGGGATGACCGAGGAAGTTCATAAACATTGCCTGGAACCATTTTTCACGACCAAGGACGTTGCAGGTACAGGCATGGGTTTGACCATGGCCAACAGTATTATCTACAGGCATAAGGGTAGTCTCAATATACAGACTGGTCCGGGAAGGGGTACTCGAATCACTGTGAAGCTTCCTGTCTGGCGTGAGGTGTCCCCAGGAAAGGAGACAACAGATGCGGGTAAGTCTGGTCAGCACCGCCTGTCTGTGCTCCTTGTCGATGATGAAGCCCTGACACTTAAAGTCCTGACTGACAGCCTCTCATTCCTTGGATGTTCTGTTATTCCTGCGACAAATGGACAGGATGCTCTATTTAAATTGAGGGCGGAACGGTTTGATGTTGTGATTGTCGATAAAGCCATGCCCGGGATGGATGGTGTTGATCTCGCAAATGCGGTAAAGGAACGTTCTCCT
>MHBM01000235.1 GCA_001804885.1 Lentisphaerae bacterium RIFOXYA12_FULL_48_11 | reverse complement strand
CCAGGAAGCGAAAGTCTCCGTTCTTTCTTTACGTCGCTTACACGGCGCCGCATTCGCCTTACCAGGGTCCGGATGATCCGCACGAACGGCCGCTGCCGCAGGACTCGGAGCGCTGGAACCAGAGCAAGGGTACGCGCGAGACATACGTCGCCATGGTTGAGCGGATGGACGAGGGAGTGGCGAAGATCCTGCGTGCGCTGGACACCGCGGGTGTAGCGTCCGATACGGTGGTGGTCTTCACCAGCGACAACGGTGCGACTCGTAGCGGCATTTGCGGCGCGTTGCGCGGCTTTAAGGGATCGACTTACGAAGGCGGCATCCGCGTCCCGGCACTGGTTCGATGGCCGGGCAAGCTCCTGGCGGGAACGTCCAGCGAACAGGTAAGCATCACCATGGACTTTACGGTGTCCTTTGGCGCGCTGGCGGGCACGGCTTTGCCGCCTGGTCGCGCCTTTGACGGCATGGATATTCTGGGACATCTCGCCGCAGGCCGCGCTCCGGTACCGCGTACGCTCTGCTGGCGTATGCGGCGGGGGGACCGAACCAAGTGGGCGGCGCTGGATGGTGCGATGAAGCTCGTGCGCGAGAGGACCGGAGAGCGCGAAGAGGCACACCTCTTCGATTTGGCAAACGACCCGGACGAATCAAGCGACATCAAGGAAATGCGGGGCGAAACACTTGAGAAGTTGAAGGCCGCGCTGGCTGCATGGGAACAGCGGGTGAAGCCCATGCGGTGAAAAGACGGCCCGCCTTGCCCTGCGCAAAAATCTGTGTAATCATGGCTCAAACCAATTTTAAGATAGGTTCCAGTTATTGCCTGAACTGGCTAGGTGTCTGGTTGGTGTAGCGTTTGAAGACTGTTGCAAAATACTGGCTCGATGTGATCCTTTCTCTGGCCTATACCTGCGTCGATCTTTCTTTAATTTCAGCGTCTGTGCGGAATGAGAACCGCGGGTTGTCGAAGTTTCGGCGCGAAAGGCCGGAAAATGGTATTTGAAAGAATACGCTGATGACAGCGTACGCTACAGATCGGAAGAATGCGTTGTGGACAACGTACACTACTTGTAGAGTCGGCTGTGCAAATCATGGCATTTGCTAAAAGTTCTGATAACCTGCATTGACGTTCGGTCAAACTCATGGTTTAATCCTGATCACAGTTTCAAATCCGTCAGCTTACAGACAAAACAAGGCAAAAAGTGATTGCATTTTCTGCCTGGGACAAAAAAGCAATGTCAACTAATCATAACCTGATATCGGCGATCGTATTCTTTGTGGTTCTCACCAGTTCTTTCGCAGTGAACGTCGACGATATTTATCAGAAGAAGGCAACTTGGCATGACACCATGCGGGCATCGGTCCGCAAACTGACGGCATGGGAGAAGGAAAACGCCCGGAATACAGTCTCTGATTTTGAGAAGGTTGAAGAGCAGCAGGGCGTCGCACTCAGCAAGTGGCGCACATTACCCCCGTTCAAGGTGGAGGGTAATGGTCTCGACCATGATTATGGTCCTGAATCCTCGATTGACACACAGCCATGGGTTGAAATGCCCAAGTGGCGGGCCGGACATGTTATTCAATTGACGATGCCTGGCGCGACAATACAGTATTGTTACTGCAAGCTGCGCACGGATTCCGACAAGACCGTCACGGGCTACCTCGGCAGTGATGATGGGATAGCGGTAGTCCTGAACGGCACCAAGGTGCTGAGCAAAGATGCCAGCCGCGGTGTAGGGCCCAACCAGGATGTCGTAAAGTTACCCTTGAAAAAGGGGATTAACCACCTGTTGTTGAAGGTTAAAAACGGTGGGGGCGACAGCGGCATGTATTTCTCGCTCGATAAGAACCCCGGGGGCTCGGTGTTCGGAGTGTCGCAGGAAGATGCGCGACTGACGCCGCTTTGGGCAAAGGTGGAGAAGGATTTCGGGGATGGCGCCAGGCGTTCATGGGAAATGGCCGCTGAGAAATGCGACGGCATCTGGAGCGAGAAACTCGAGGGCGACGACCTGCCGCTGATTGTTAAAAACTATGTTGCAAAAACCCGGCCTTTCGAGGGCCTGAACGAGAAGGCCAGGGCAATGGCCGGCAATGTGAAGGATGACGCATCTCTCGCGCAACTCCGGGACATCTACTACCAGTCCTACAAGCTCCATGAGAAATTCAGCCCCAAGGATCCATCCGCACCGAACAACGGACTGCCTGAGCTTCCGCCAGTGGAGGAGAACGACGGCGTTCTTAATGGGCCCCTCATGAACGGCGGCCATTCGGCGCAGGGCGAAGGCGACAAGGAATCGCTCCAGCTTGCGATCCAGGATCTTATTGATACGTTTGGAGCCAAATACCCGCATGGAAAGATTTATCTTGAGCGCCTGGCGAAGATCCAGGATCTGAATTCCGCTGAGTTCCAGGAATTGAAGAAGGAGGCACTGCTGGCAAATCCGCTGCTGGATTTTGAGAAGGTGCTGATGGTCCGCAGTAAGAGCGGAAGACGGTTTGCCGCCAACTGGGAGACCCGTACCTCCTGCAGCGGTACATTCGAGGACGAGTTGGTTGCAGTGTCTTTGCGCGATGGCACGGCGACAACAGTTTACAGTCCGGGGAATGGCAAGTTTGTCGGTGATATCTGCCTGCATTTTGACGGGGACAAAGTGCTTTTCACCTCCCATGCCGATAAGGAACAGCTGAAGAATGTGCCCGCCATGAAAAGCACCAGGTACTACAGTGTCTTTGAGATAGCGATTGATCCGAAGACGGGTGAGAAAAAAGGAAAAGCCAGGCTTGTCGCCCCCGATATGGGCTATGACGTTGACAATTATTATGCCTGCTACCTTTCCAATGAGCGGATTGTCTTTGCCTCTACTGCGGCCTATGAAGGGGTGCCTTGTGTGGGCGGCAGTGCGTACGTGGCCAACCTCTATCTCATGGACAACAATGGCTCCAATGTCCGCCGTTTGACTTTTGACCAGGATGCCAGCTGGCATCCGTCTCTCCAGTCCAACGGCAGGGTGATGTATGTCCGTTGGGAATATACCGATTCGGCTCACTACTTCAGCCGGATTCTCATGACCATGAACCCGGACGGCACCGATCAGAAAGCCTACTACGGGAGCAACTCGTACTGGCCGAACAGCATGTTCTTCCCGCGCCAGATTCCTGGCCCGGGGAATTCCAGCAAGTTTGTGGCGACGATAACGGGACATCACAGCCATTCAAAAGGCGGTGCCGCCTGTATATTCGATGTTTCCAAAGGGCGTCATGAGGCGGATGGGGCTCTGCAGTTTCTGACCGGCCGCGGCAAGAAGGTGGAACCCCTGGTCCTTGACAATCTCTGCCGTGTTTACAACCCCAAGTTCTACCACCCGTATCCGCTGAGCGAAAAATACTTCCTGATATGCGTCAACAACTCTGTCTACCTGGTGGACACTTTTGACAACATGCTTTGTATCAAGAAATCGGACAATACAGGCGGATACTGGGAACCCATTCCGTTGAGGAAGACTGAGCGCCCGCCCGTAATGCCGGACCGGGTTAATCTTGACAGCAAGGAGACCACGGTCCTGATCAATGATATTTATGTCGGGGACGGCCTGGCCGGCGTGCCGTACGGGACTGTGAGGAACCTCCGGCTATATCGCTATGAATACGGGCCGCGCCATACGGGAGGGCACTATGCCATGGGCATGGAGTCAGGTTGGGACGTGAAGCATGTATTGGGAACCGTCCCGGTTGAAAAGGATGGATTTGCCAATTTCATTGTGCCGGCCAATACCCCGTTCGCCATGCAGCCGCTGGACGCGGACGGGAAGGCCCTGCAGTTGATGCGCAGCTGGACGGTCGGAATGCCCGGCGAAATGCTTTCCTGCGTAGGCTGTCACGAGAGTCAGAACATGACTCCCTTTCCCCGCAAGGCAGAGGTAATGCTGAGGGCGCCAAGCAGGATCAAGCCGTTCCAGGGGCCGGCGCGCGGTTTCAGTTTCAAGCGTGAAATCCAGCCGGTACTTGACAAGTATTGCGTGGGCTGTCATGACGGCACCAAGGATCTGGCGGCAGACGGCAGTGATAAGAAAGGGCGCTACACTGTGCCCGACCGTATCATCGGGACCGGGGATAAAACAGGCAGGAAGTTCGCTGAATGCGGGATTCCCAACCTTTCAGAACCCGGTTCGGCGCACAGGATGCTCCATCCGTATGTAAGGCGCAACGGCCCGGAGGGCGACTACCACCTGCTGACTCCGCTGGAGTTCCATGCCGATACCAGTGAACTGGTGCAGATACTGCGGAAGGGACACCACAATGTGAAGATCGACAGCCAATCCTGGGAGAAGATTATCACCTGGATGGATATCAACGCTCCGTTCCATGGCTCATGGACTGAAGCCGGGGCAAACACGAATATCCTCGCGCGGCGCATGGAGCTCAGGGAATTATATGCCAATGACTCCTACGACCCGGAACTGATTGTAAATCCCTACCAGAAATCGGCCGAATGCGTAATGCCGGCCAGTCTTGAACGGAAAGTGGTCGAACGTAAGCCTGCGGTTGTGAATAAACAGGCGCATAAAGAACTGGCGCTGGATCTTGGTGACGGGATCAACATGAAACTGGTTTCAATCCCGGCCGGAAGCTTTTCCATGGGGAGCAACGATGAGACACCTGATGAACAGCCCGTATCGCGTGTGCAAATCGACAAGCCCTTCTACATGGGAGCGACCGAGGTGACCCTGGGGCAGTTCCGGAAATTTAATAAAGATTACATGAACGGCGTCTACGACATGCACTACAAGGACCAGGTGCATCGCGGCTACTACATGAACCACATGTCACTGCCCGTAATTCGTGTTCCGTGGACCCAGGCAATGGCATTCTGTGAATGGCTCTCGAAGAAGACCGGCAAGAAGGTCACGCTTCCCACGGAGGCGCAGTGGGAATGGGCCTGCCGGGCAGGGACCGACACACCTCTCTCCTACGGGGACCTGGATGATAACTTCTCCAGGTTTGCCAACATGGCCGATGTAACGGTGACGCTGATGGCAGTCAGCGGTGTGAATCCGATGCCGATAAGCAACCCGAATACAACCTCGGACTTTGAGCTTAAGGACCCGCGTTCCGATGACGACAGCCTGCTTCTTTCAGTGGGCGGCAGATACCAGCCGAATCCGTGGGGACTGTACGACATGCACGGGAACGCCGCTGAGTGGACCCGATCTGATTACAAAGTTTATCCGTACAATGACTCCGACGGCCGTAACAAGGGCGATACAGCGGTGCAGAAAGTGATCCGCGGCGGCTCGTGGAAGGACCGACCGTTCCGCTGCACTTCCTCCTATCGTCTCGGTTATCCAACCTGGCAGCGCGTCTTCAATGTGGGCTTCCGCGTCATTGTCGAGGACTAGCGGGAGAACAGGATTCTAAAGTCTTTAAGGAGATGGGAAGGGTAAAAACATGAAGAGATCAGGCCTCGCGCTTTTATTCGCTTTCATTACCAGCATTGCCGCCGCGGCAGACGGTTTTCCATTTATGATCATCCGATTCCGGGCACCGCAGACGGACGGCGGGCCGATCTGGAACGAGACGGTTGAGATGCTGAAGAAACACAAGCCGGCGTGCGACGAGGTGTGGTTTTCCACCGGTATCGGTTATCCGCCGATGAAGTGGCATGAAGAGCAGTCGGCGCGGCTTGCGGTGGAGGCGAAGGACATGCGCGCGCTCGGTATCGAACCGAGCCTGCAGTTTCAGGCCACGATCGGCCACGGCGATCTCATTTCCGCACTGGACGACTGTTCGGCGAAGAACTGGGGCGGTTTCACGGGCCAAGACGGCAAGGAGTGCAAGCTCTGCAGCTGCCCGCGCCAGCCGGGTTTTCTCGCGTATGTGTCGGAGCTGGGCCGCATCTACGGCGCCTGGCGGCCGGGGTCAGTTTGGATCGACGATGATCTCCGCATCGATAACCACTGGCCAAACATGAAGCCATGCTGCTGGTGCGACCGCTGCGTGGGCGATTTCGCGAAGGAGGAGGGGACGCCCTGGACGCGCGCGAATCTTTCCGCCGCCTGTGCGAAAGACCCCGTCCTGCGGTCGAAGTGGGAACTTTTCAATTTCAAGTCGATCGCCGAAGTGGCGCGCGTCATCACACGCGCAATTCATACCGTTTCGCCCGAAACCCGCATGGGCTACCAGCACTGCCTCCGCGAGGACGGCAACCAGCTGCTCGTCTACAAGGCGATGGCGGAGGAATCCGGCCACAAGGTTCGGTCGCGTCCGGGCGGCGGCGCGTATTTCGACCATAATCCGTACGAACAGATCACGAAGTCATATTTCCTCGCGCGCCAGATGAAATCGCTCGGCATGCCGGATTACATCGATCAGTGCTGCCCGGAAATCGAGACGTGTCCGCGGTCCTTCACCTGCCGTACGGGACAGGGTCTCGCGGTCGAAACTTTGCTCCACCTCGCGCAGGGGATGAATTCCGTCAGTTACCTGATCATCGATTCGCATCTCGAAACGCCGGCGTGGTACGGCGACAACCTCCTCGCGCGCCTCGCCGCCGAGGTCGGCCTTTTCCGCGACTACGTGAAATGGAACGAAGGGACGCGTCCCGG
>MHBM01000234.1:47591-80080 GCA_001804885.1 Lentisphaerae bacterium RIFOXYA12_FULL_48_11 | reverse complement strand
AGTGATACAAACATTACTGCAAAGAACCTCGCTAGCTTCATAATCTGGATCCGCCTTAAACAACACAACAGGCAGAGTACCACACCCTACCCATGAACTTGCGACACATCTTTTCTCAAACTCGCGCAATGATTGTCCATCTCTTTTTATCATGCTACGCACAATCACCTGTTTGATTTCCAGAATCAGCGTTGTGGATAAGCATTTGCCTTATTTTGCACCCATTGCCCACTGGATGCCGCCAAGTATGTGTTTACGGAGAGTCGGGTCGGAATAGTGTTTCGGGTCATGACCGAGCGCCGTAAACCACTGGCGCCCACCTTCGAAGTTCTGACACCAGGCCACAGGAACCATTTTCACGCCGGCCATTGCCACCAGATCCTGGCCTTCCTTGGCTGGTTTCAGGGTCGAAATGTCCACGCTTAAGAGAACTTTCACATTCTTTCCCATTTCATTGTGCACATAGCACTCGTCCTTCTGCCACTGCCAGGTATCACCGAGAAATGAGGTGGAAGGGTGGTTCCTGTCGACAATGGTTATATTGAGCGGCTGGGATGGCGGATGCATTTTGAACTTTCCGCCGATCAACGCCCAGTACCACGGCCATTTCCTCATTCCGCCGGAAGCGGAATGGATACCGACGAAGCCGCCACCCGCCCGGACATATTTCTGGAGCGCGGCTTTCTGCTCTTCAGTGTCAAATATTTCGTTGTTGGTATTGTCAAAGACCAGCACACTGTACTGCTTCAGGTTGTCGTCGGTAAACTTCACAGGATCATCCGAAACGTCAACGGTAAAGCCGTTCTCCCTGCCCAACTCCACAACCGCATCGGCACAGGCCTTTACGCAGTCATGGACAAATCCCTTGCCGAACTTGGTATACACCAGCACTTTCTGTTCTGCTGCCTGGCAAATGCCAGCAAGAACACAAAATGCGACAAACACGGTCAGTAAACCTGCAAGTCTCTTATTCATATTCACAATCATCCCTTCTTCAGTACAGTATCAATGCCGTAAGGGGCGCGCTGCGGACGAGACAGCATAGAGTTTGCCTGATCATCATTGATGAACTTCTCTTTGGCAGGATCCCACGTCAGCTTCCTTCCCAGTTTCATCGCTATCCAGGCAACATTACATGCAGAACACGCACGATGCGCCTGTTCAGGATTAGTGGTTGCCGGTTTCCGAGTCTTCATACTGTTTACCCAGTCAAGATGATGATCCCCCTTCTCGCTTACATGCAGGTGCACGTCTTTTTCACCAAGAGGTGTCTTGATTATGTCCGGATTACTTGCATCAAGCGGGCCCTTTTTCGATGATTTCTTGCCCGAAGTCGGATCACTAGCGGTAACCTTCATCGAACCGCGTGTTACAAAAATCCATCCATCAGAACCTTCAAACTGCACCCCCGTCGGAAATTTATTATCGATAATCATGGTCGCACCATTGGCATATTTTGCCTCAACATGATACGGGCCATGAACATTCCACAAACCTGAAGTCGGGAAGTCGGCCTTACCTTCAATAGATATGGGGCCAGTCATCTCGGCATCCATTCCCCAGTGCCCGATATCTACATGATGTGCGCCCCACCCCGTAATCATTCCAAGACAGTAGGTATCTATCCTCAACCATCCCGGGCGATCGCCATAACGCTTCTTGGAATTGGCATTTTGAGAATGAACCCGGTCCTCGGTATAGGGAACCAGCGGTGTTGCCCCCAGCCACATGTCGTAGTTCAAATTAGACGGTACTGGAATTTCTTTCATGCTGCCACCCGGTGGATCCGTCGGCAGACCGACTTTTACGGTATGCAGCTTGCCGATACGCCCGCTACGCACAAATTCACAGGCCATCCGGAATTGCGCCTCGGAACGTTGCTGGCTCCCGATTTGAAAGGCGCGATTCTTCTCACGCACAACATCACTGACCGCACGACCTTCCACAACCGTCATGGTCAGTGGTTTCTGCACGTAAATATCTTTTCCTGCGAGCGCGGCCTCTATAACAGGCTGTGCATGCCAATGATCGGGCGTGCTGACGGCCACCGCATCAATATCCTTGTTCTGAAGCGCTTCCCTGTAATCACCATAAGTTTTCACGTCAATCGTGATTTTCTTTTTCGAATAGGACTCTTCCACGTACTTCTTGGCATCGGCCACACGAATTGAATCAAGATCGCACACGGCAATCATGCGTACCGCGTCCTGCTTCAGTATGCCGGGCATGTCCATGCTGAAACCGATACGCCCGCATCCTATTTGAAGCACATTGATCTTCTTGCTTGGAGCATCCTGCCCGAGAACCGATGAAGGGATGATTGCAGGGAATGCCATGGTCACAGCAGCACCTGCAATTGCGGACTTCATAAAATCACGACGCGAACAACCGTATACATATCTTCTGATCGTCATATTTAAATCTCCTTTTCCCGTTTTACTTCTTCTAAACTTAGTTTCAATTCCTGTTAGAGAGACATTGTTACTTGTGCTTTTTGGACTCCCTCGGGGGTTCGACTTTTTTCAACTCCTCGGCCTGCGCACTACCAAGAACCGGCCAGTCATCAGGAACAGGGATCGTTACCTTGCCGGTTGCAGCCCACTCGGTGCCACGCAGCATCAACGCCCGGAAGCCCGTTCCGGCCATCGGCTTGGGATCGTGGCCCATTGCGCAGTTCATAACGCGACCCTTACCACATTCAGTCACTACAACCATTGGCTCATTGGTTCCGCTACCATTCATGGTTTTGTCGGAAAACGTTGTCGCCAGCACGTGCGCCCCTGGGTGAAGAAGCTGCCGATGATATAGCTCGTCCTTAATATGCTGAAAATCTCTCATTCCCTGTGTCACCGGGTGATTCTTGTCTACGATGTTGATCGCAAAGGAGTGCTGGGCTCCATGACCACTTATATTCTTGCCGGTAGCCTTGTCCTTCTGCCATGACAGGCCAATTAAATGGCAGAATTCCGGCCAGTCGTTCCAGGCAGTACTGGCGGCATGAAACAATACAAATCCTTTCCCGGCAGCAATGAAATCAAGGAAAGCCTTCTCGGTTGCAGCAGGCCAGCGTTGCCCTTCGATTTTCGGGTAACTCGTGTAGTTGCACACAATGGCATCGTACTTCCTAAATTCTTCCGGATTGATCCCAGGCACATCATCGGTAATATCCACACTGAACTTCCCGCTGCCTTCGTAGAGATCCTTCAGAAACGGTGTAGTAGTCTTCCAGCTGTGGTTATTTGCCCCACTGAAAATCAGCAATTTAATCTTCCCATCCGCATCAGCAGACATTACCGACTGTATGGCACAAATCGTAATCCCGACAAGAAGTCCTGTCAGTATTCTTTTCATCAAAATATCTTCCTTTGTCATTTTGAACATTATTCGGGCAGCGGCTGATTTTTCGTCTCCTTGCCGAACCAGATCAACACCATACCTACAAGATACACCAAAGTTACAACAGCACCGGCTTGAGCATAACTGCCACCAAAATGGTTCACAAGCTGCCCTTGCGTAATCGCGCCAACCGCCGCAAAAATGCGCCCCGCATTGTAACTAACACCCTGCCCGGTGGCTCGGGCGCGTGTCGGAAACAGTTCAGGCAAGTATAACGGCAGCCAGCCGTAAAAAGTTGCAGTAACCATACCCACAATGAACGTACCAACCATGAACTTTAATCCAAACACACTGACAGTACGGAACAATATCGCGCATGAAATCATCGATATAGCGCAAAGGATAAAGAACGCCGGCCGCCGCCCCAGGCGTGCACCAATCCATGATCCCAGAAAGCAACCCACAATCGCACCGATCGACATGATCACCATGGTGATACCCTTGACTTGAGGCATGGCTTCGTCCGCCATCTGGGCGGCCCACAAAGGCAACCATTGCACCGAGCCCCAGGTACCGATCAGCGCCACCGATGAAAACGCTATGGCCAATAACGTTGTCTTCCATAATTTTGGGCCAAATATTTCCCGTAAAGGATGAGCTTTGCCTTGTTTGATAGATTCCTGCCAGCGATGCGACTCCGGTACAAGCATAATTATAAACAACGCCAAAAACGCTGGAGTTACGCCCCCCAACATCACCCAACGCCAGGAATACACGCTAACCGGGAACAACCAAGCTACTACACCAATAAGGGCATTGCCCACATTGGCTGCCGCCCCGATGACGCCGGCCATGAGCGGACGTTTGTTGTCCGGCCAGGATTCAACCACGAGCGCAACGCCCAGAGCCCATTCACCACCCATGCCAAGAGCGGCTAGAAAACGAAACGCCCCTAATTGCCAGGCAGCTTGAGCAAAATAGCAGACTCCGGTAAATATGGAATAAACCAGTATACTCGCAGTCATTGCTCTAACTCTTCCGATCTTGTCACCAAGCCAGCCAAAGACGAATCCACCGCTGGCTGCACCAAGCAGAAACAGCGCAGTTATATACCCCATCCACATACCAACTTGCTGGTCAGATGTGGTGCCAAGCAGCTCCTGTAATGCAGGTCGAGCCACAATTGGAAACATACCCATCTCGACGCCGTCGAACATCCAGCCCAGAAACGCGGCAGTCAAAGCGAGCCACTTGGCACGAGAAGCAGCATTAGATTCTATAGCCATATTTTACGCCCGGGGATACATCAGCATAAATCAGCCTTAACGAGACATTAAACCTGGTCCGGAATCTCGTAGCCCTTACGATACGATTTTTTGACGAGTTTATTTGCCTCCTCGTTGTCAAATTTGCCGGTTTTGGCGTCATACCGCAGGGCCACATTGCCAACCCTGTGAGCAATGTTACTCATGTGCATCACCACATTGCTGTTGTGCGCAATTCCAACATCTGCTGTCGGCGTCTTGCGGCTCTTGATACAGGCGAGGAAGTTCTCGTAATGAGGCTCGTCACACGGACGACCGAACATTTTATCCACTATTCCACCGCCGGGCTGCTGGACAATCCACCCGCCACCATGCCGGCCAAGCGTCATCAGCAGGTTGGAACCGTATAATTCTATCCTGGTGGCATTCATGGTCCAATAAGGGAAGATGTCGTTTCGCCGAATGGTGGTACTCGTATCCTCCATGTACCGCTGTCCCCTGGTCAGATCGAATGTCATGACAAACGACCCAAAGTCCCAACTGATGTTATGAATGTCCGGTGTTTCAGATTCATCATCGCTGTGGCAATACTTAACACCAAGACTGCGAACACTCGACGGCAACTGTGGGTCGCCCATCATCATCATCGCCAGATCAAGCTGGTGAATGGCGTTGCCAAACATGATACCACTGTTGTAGTCCCAATAATGCAGCCACCCGCTGTGCACAATACGCTGATGGTATGGCCTTTCAGGAGCTGGCCCGAGCCATTTGTCCCAGTCAAAACCCTCCGGACAAGTACCAGGATCCCCCAGTTTGAACGGTCCCCCGGGAAACATGTTGTATACCTTGACCAGTCCGATTTTCCCAAGTTTACCTGATTTGACATACTCCAATGCCGACTGGATGTAAGGCCCTGAACGGTTCTGGGTACCAACCTGCACGATCCGGTTATACTTCCTGGCAGCTTCGATCATCTTCTGGCTTTCCCAGATACCGTGGGAATGCGGCTTCTCAACGTAAACGTCTTTTCCCGCCTGGCATGCCAGCACGGTGGGAAGCGCATGCCAGTGATCAGGTGTTGCAATCACCACGGCATCAACATCCTTTGCATCAAAGATTTCCTTCATGTCCTTGATGAGTTTTGGCTTTGTTTCCTGGACTTCCGATAAGAACTTCCAGCTTGCTTCAAGCCGTTTCTCCTGGAGATCGCACAGGTAGGTGAGCCTGGCGCCTTTTTCAATCAAGCCGCGCGCAACGAAATTCCCGCGTCCGCCACAACCGATCATGGCAAAATTCACCCGCTCATTTGCGCCACCTGCATTATCGGCCGCTATCGTTTTTATCGCACCAAGCCCCAGGGCTGTCCCTGCAGCAACTGTGGCAGAATTCTGGAGAAACATTCTTCGAGAAATGGAACTCATGCTGTACCTCCTGTGAATATAATCGATTTATGTGAGGACCTGAGACAGGTCTTACCGCCTACTTTCATCCGGCAACATATCTTAACCTGCAGATCATCGCCGGATTCATCAATGTCTGCCTTGCCGTTTCCTCCACCGGATTCAAGAACTGCCGGCAAACATTCAGCCGGCTCATTTTCAATTTCGAGTAAGTATATTTCAAGATATATGCCAAAATCAACCTCATGCCGTGCAAAGTATTCCTCATTTTGTGCAAGTTAATCCTACACCTTTTGCCTGAAAAATCATATGTTCTACGGCACAATGAAGAGAATACTGAAGATAATCCTCCTTATGGATACTTCCCGCGGATACGAGCAGGGCCTAGTCCGCGGAGTCCTGAAATATTCACGTCTCCATGGTCCATGGAAATTCTTCCGGATTATTCCCGTGGTATCGGGTGGCAGGAAAATCAAGCTGGACGACCTGAAGAAATGGAAGGCAGACGGGATAATAATGCGGGAGAAAGACGAACACATGGAGGCGCTGTCACTCAGACTCCCATTAATCATTGCACCCTACCGCGACACCTTTGCAGAACATCCAAACATCATGACAAATAACACTGCTGTCGGGGCAATGGCGGCGGAACACTTTCTTGACCGGGGGTTCAGGAACTTTGCCTTTTACGGTGTTGGAAACTGGGTTTGGTCCATAAATCGGCAAAAGAGCTTTGAGGCCCGACTGGCAAAAGCAGGCTACAAGGCCCATACATATTCGGTACCAAAGCACGGTTCCCAGGTCGAAAAACAATGCCGACTGGCAGACTGGCTGAAATCCCTGCCAAGGCCGTTCGGCCTCATGGTCTGTACCGATGACTGCAGCCACGACTGCTTCGAAGCCTGCAGGGTTGCCGGTCTCAGTATACCGGAAGATGCTGCCCTCATTGGTGTCGGGAATGATGAACTCGTCTGCGATTTCTCGGATCCTCCCATGTCAAGCGTTGTCCTTAATACGGAACAAGCCGGGTATAAGGCGGCCGAACTGCTTGCCTGGATGATCAACCACAGAAAGAAATCCAGCCAGAGCATAATTGTCGAACCACTGCATGTCATGATACGCCAGTCAACGGATATTATGGCAACAGAAGACAGGAATGTCGCAAAAGCCGTATGTTTTATCCGCGACAATGCCGGGCAGAAAATCAGTGTCGACGCGGTTGTAAAATCCGTTCCGGTATCCAGGCGGGCATTGTATCATCGTTTCAAGAAGGCGCTGGGCCGGTCTATTCACGAGGAAATCAGGCGTGCCCAGGCACAGTATGCAGCAAAAATGCTGACCGAAACCAACCTGCAGATCATCGAGATTGCCTGCAATCTTGGCTACCCTGATGCAAAGAATTTATCGCGTATCTTCAGGAAAGAAAAGGGAATGACGCCTCTCGACTATCGCAAGAAATACAGAAAATGATAATTCCTCAATTACCTTTTCGAAACACGGTCTGCCACCCACTTGTGAATATCTTTCTGAACCGGCTTCCACTGCTTGCGGTCGAGGCGTTCATCCAGGAAACGGTCATAATACGAAAGAAAAGCATTCATAAACCTGTCGAGCGATACCATCCTCTGCTGAAAACGGCTGATTGCATCAAGGTCCTCTTCATTCTTCGGAATTTTCAATCCGCGGAAGATGAAATTATTTGCGTCCAGCATCACGTTCCACATCTCCTGCTGGTGAGACATTGTGATCTTGGAGCTGACCAGTTTCTTTCCATTCAGCATCGCTGTTTTTGCTTCAGCCGAAACAAGCGGCATACCGTTACGAAGCAGGGTCAGGTGGGCTCCATCGCCCTCGAGATAGAAAGTCAAGGGTCCTTCCAGCATAATCCCGAACTGGTCCTTGTCTATCGTCATCAATCCACCCCTCATTTCCGAATAAAACCATAACCATGTCAGGAAGTCCTGGCCGATACTTCCTCCGGCAAGCGGATCTTCCAGGTCCGGCGAGAAACTCGTTGGTTCAACCCCTTCAACACTTACGCTCCGCCGTTTCAATGCTGCAGACTGCGGCATAATCGGGATTAATTTTATTCCCGTGGTTTCCTGGAACTTGATTGTCAGGGCATCCATCTGGCCTTCTGTTGTGGCACCTGCATACAAGACCTGACTGTTTGAATCAAACAGTATTGGAATCCCTGTCAGCGTTGGCGGCATTTTCGGCAGAAGCCTGTCGATCACTTCTTTTTTAATCTCTATACGTTCCCCGCGGTTAAGGAAGGCCTTACCTTCCGCAGATATACGCGCCAGCTCTTCTATCTTACATTCTGCCCGAAGTAGCGCTTCCGGAATCTTCTTCTCTGCCTTTACCAAAGTCAGCCGCAGGTATCCTGCAAGAAATGCGTTTTCCTCTGTTATCTTCCGATCGAGTAAATGCCTGCCTGATACCCAGCCGTTCAACTCGCCATTTCCAAGCGTTTCTATCGGTGGTATGGCATGTTTGGCAAAACGCTTGACGACATCCTCTGGCAGTTTGCCAGACAGATAAAAAGCACGATAACTTAAAGCTCCACCTTCAAAACCCATTGTATTTCCTTTCTAAAGGCATGAAACAATATCATGAAGAGCACGAAGTCAACACGAACTTCCTTCACAGCTCAAGCTTATAATCCCGAAAAGACTCGCACATTACGGAGTATTTGTTGCCACTATCCTGTAGAAAGTCGGCAGATTGGTTGGAAATGGGCTCGTGTCATTCAGGTAGTTGGTGCCGTCTGCCGATCTGACAATGTTGGTGATGGAAATCCAGTTGGTTGTGCTTAGCAGATTGGTTGACCTCCGGATTTCAAACGGAGGCAGGTTGGTGTCGCCACCCAGCCAGGCAATACGGTTAGTTGTGCCAAGTCTTACGAACTGAATAATCCGGAAAGAAGAGGCATTATTTGTAGGATCAGTACCACAAATGTATTCCTGCCATGATAAGAATCCGTCAGCATCCGTATCCATTTCGGCATAGGCGTTGTAGTCCACAGAACCATAGTATTGATCCAGCCACCACACAGGTGTCGAATGAGCACTGGCAGTATAATCAGGAGAGAATGTTACCGAAACTGTTCTATTGTTTGTAACATTAACAAACAGATAAGAATTAGATGCTCCAACCGAGACGCTGTCCACCAGGACATCATTAACATGGTAGAAGGTTGCAGGCGTCATCACAAAGTTTGTACTGCTCCCGGAAGCGACAGGGATGACCCCGTTTGGCGAGATCACGCCGTTCGGGCCGGACGAGGCATTGATATTGTATGTTGTAATTGCGCAGACAGCCGTGATTGAACGGGCGTTGGTCATAGGTAAAGTTATGTCGAAAGCGTTAGTCGTACAACCATTTGTTGCACCTGTCCAAGCCACAAAGTGATAATTCACATCAGGCGTAACGGTTACAGTGACGTTACTGTCCGCAGCATGGAAACCGCTCGTCACGCTCACACTGCAGTTCGTTGTGCCGATTGTGAGCATGTAGTTTGTCGTCCACAGCCAGCTGATAGCACTGTCATTCGTGATGTTGAACGAAGTGTTTGTACCCGTTCCATTCGTAACGCTGCCGGAGCCGGTCCAGCCTATGCAGACGTACTGCGTATCTGCCCCGTTCAAGACGGGTGTGGTCACCGTTGCGTTAATGTTGGTATTCCAGTCATTTGTTGTCACGCCGGCAGCTGGTATCGCAAAGCCATATAACGTGTCTACCGCGAGCGTGTAGGTATCGAGCGCGAAGTTTGCGACTATCGTGTGCGCGTTCGTAATATTGCTAAAGCTGTACGTATTGGACGGGCCAACAGAAATGCCGTCGACGACGACATCTGCGATATGGTAATGGGCATTTGTCACGCTTATCACGAAGTTCGTATCGCTACCATTCGCCACTTGCACCGCACCGCT
The DNA here is from genome assembly GCA_001804885.1 of Lentisphaerae bacterium RIFOXYA12_FULL_48_11. GTDB lineage: Bacteria > Verrucomicrobiota > Kiritimatiellia > UBA8416 > YA12-FULL-48-11 > YA12-FULL-48-11. The sequence continues at coordinate 70,141 of MHBM01000234.1, read as the reverse complement.
CGGGGTAATGGTGCCGCCAGTCGGTGGATTGGCTGACGCATTGATGGTGTACGAGATACCCCCGCAAGACATGAACGCGCTGTTTGAAGCCTGGTTCATCCAGCAGGCCCAGACCCAGTTGGAAGATTCGGCAATGCTGCGAATACGTATCTCGTCAAGGCTACCCGCAAACGCACACTCCGATTGTCCGGGCATCTCCGTTCCCAAATATAAAACATCACCAGCTACTGGGGCGATTGGCCCAACGGCCATTGAGCCGGAAAAGACACCATTGATGTACAGCATTGCGGTTCCGTCCAAAATCCTTACGGTCACAAGCGTCCAGTTCGTAGTCAACGTGGGAACACCGGTGAAATTATAGAATTGCAGGCCTTCTACGCCCGTTCGCTTGATGAACGAAATCGTCGTGGCGTCTTTTGCTTGCAAACTGTAGTTGAAAGTACCTGCTGGACCACGTCCCAGGATACCATTCATCAGGCCAAAATATCCAACTGTATGATACGAGGTCGGATTGATCCATGCCGATAACGTAAAATTATTCGTAAAAGAAAGGGATGAACCACTGCCGGCATTCACATATTGCGTATTCCCGTCAAAATCAAGGGTGCCATTCACCTGTCCATTCGTCCAGGCGGGACTGTTCACCAACGTTCCGTGATTGAAGTTAACGGTGGAATCTTGTGCTGCCGGTCCTCCGCCTTCCTTCAAATGCCATACTCCAGCAAAATCCTGGGACCACGTTGACCCGTTTGTTGTATAGCTTGGAGCACTGGTCACCATGCTGTTACCCCAGCAAACCCAGATATACGTATTTGAATCTGCCAGTTCAGGCACCTGAACCCAGATATAAGAATTACCATTTGTATCCCAGTGCTCAATCTCGTAGTTCAAAATCGTGGTCTCGTTAGAATTTCCAAAACGCAGATCACCGCCATTATCAGGCAATGTAAAACTCTCATATGCAAATCCGGTTATATTCGTATTGAGCACAACCAGTGCAGGGAAATTCGTCAGCACTTCTCCGGCTTCATTGACATAACCGGTAAAAGTTATTCTCATTCTGTTCATCCACGTATTAATTCTGGCATCCTGTATCGTAACAATAGCGTTACTGGCCGTTCCAATCGCATAATTTCCGGCAGTAAGGGTCAGGTCGACAGTTTCCGCTGATTCAGACAAAATATCCTCAATCGGAATAATTGTGATTGCTGCATTAGTCTGACCAACGGGAATTGTCACTGCGCCGCTCAGCGTCATGTAATCACTTCCGCTGGTTGCGGTACCTTCTATAAGATAATTCACCGTCAGCGCGCTGTTAGTCTCCAATGCTGACCGGTAAACAGTGAAAGTTCCGGTATCCGGACCAACTTCAGATGCATCGGCATCTGTGGCATGAACAGTAATCTGACCGGTAAAGAATTTTTCACAAGGAGTTGCCCAGGCAGAACGCACCGAATTAGATGCATAATACCTGTAATAATATACCTTCTCGGATTGCAGCGAGCTTATGTTAGTTGAAATAAGCCCTTCAGACACTTCTCCAAGATAATTGGTATTCTGCCAGTTGGTGGCAACCGAACCCCCGTCAGTCTGTCCATAGAAAATCCACGCATACGTTGGAACACTGTCAGTATGGTGCAGGTATCCCCTCATGGTGGCGGAAGTGGCCGCGAGGTTAGTCGCACTTTCATTAGAAATAAACAGTGAAGCACTCATGAACGAAGAATTGGATACCTGGTTCATGTAACTGGCCCACAACCAGTTTGGCGAGCGAATTATGTCTGATATCCTCACTTCATCTATTACGCCATTACCATATTCAGTATATCCGCCTATCTGGAAAGCATTGTTATTACCGGTCAAGGCAGAAGAATTGGAAGCCGTAAGGAAATTCCCATTTTTGTAGAATTTGCATCCGTCCAGAGTACTTTCTTCAAACGAACATGCGAGATGGTACCAGGTTCCGGTCGCCAATCCGGCACCGGAAGAGGAATGATCCAGGACAGCCGGCGTTGTAAATCTTATCTCTGTTCCGCTCGTTTTGAATATCATGGCGCCGCTCTTGCCAACCATTGACTTCTCTCCCGAAACAGAACTGGGCTTGAGCCATGATTCCACGGTCAACATGGTCGGCAGGTTCAAACTGGGGCCTGTTCCACAATTAATGTAGCTGCTGCCGTTGAACCACTGCGCCCCGTCAATCTTTCCCTGTTCATCCATAGCACCAACAGGAATGCCATTATTGGCATTCGTTGTTGAATCTTTGGCATATGGCTGATTCATATGCCATACGCCTTTGTAGCTCGTATCCCATGTTGAACCATCTGTCGTGCAGGCCGGCGGATTCGTATCCAAGCCACCCCAGTAAGCCCAGATGCAACCATTACTGACGAGCTCGGGAACCTGCACCCAGATGTACGATTCACCGGTTGGCTGGGTATAAGTTGTATTCAAACCATATTTTTGAGCGAGGTACCAACCGATGCGGTTCTGCTCATTTACAGACAAATCACGGTTATAAACCAGCACTTCGGCATAATCCCCGCCAAACTCCCGTCCAGCGTAATAACTGCCGATAGAATCAACAGACATTGTACCAATCCCACGCACAGCAGTAATAACATGCCACACATCCTCTGCCATTATAGTCGTCGCCTGGCCGTTAATCTTGAAGGCACTTCCCGCGGGATTAGAAAAATCGGAAGACGACCCAGAATGCCTCCAGGTCGTGGAATTCTCACGCCTGATCCCCATATCGTTTCCATTGAAACCTATTACACCGCAATATTGTTTTGAGCCGACAGCCACCCGATTAACCACAAAAATTGTCCGGGCAGCAAGGGCAGACGGCCAGGTCATCTGATCATTAAATCCATCAAATCTGACAGCCGGCAGGCCATTAATTGTATTGGTGACATAAATTGGCTGATAACCTCCAGCACTCTGCGAGACATTCACGCCGGCTCCGGACTGGTCAGTCCAGCTGCTGACATACCCATCAACATTGGTTTGAACACCCGCATCAGCTTTGAGCCACAACACAAGGCCTGAAACATCGGATGGAACCATATTAGAAAGTGACGCTGGATCCCATTGCTCAATCTCGTAGTTCAGATAAACCGTCTCATTGGAATTCATGAACCGCAGGTCACCGCCAATCTGTGACGACATCTGGCTGTACGAGAAACCATTGGAACCATCGGCAAACGTGACCAATACCGGGAAGTTAGTCAAAGTCTCTTCCTTGTCATACCCGCTGAATTGGATTTTCAACTGGTGCCGGGTCGGTGAGAACGATGTGGAGGCAGGAGCCCAGCATTCACCAAATGAATTGCTCGCATAATAACGATAATAGTACGTGGAACCAGCGGCAAGCCCGGTTATATTTGTACTCAAGGAGCCAGGAACAGGCTGGCCCATATCAATCGAATTCAGCCAGGCCACCTTGTTTGTCCCTCCGTCTGTCGTTCCCCAGTAAACCATGACAGTCGCAGGAGCGCCTCCAGTTGATGAAAGATAACCACCGACAGATGCCGATGTCATCGTCAGGCTGGCAGCACCACTGTTATTGATAACCGGTAAGCTTGTGCTCTCAATCGGATTGACCGTATTGAACCATCCGTTCGAGCCTTGGTTCATGTAACATGCCCAGACCCAGTTGGAGGAACGCACCACTGTGGATATCTGAAATTCATCAATGGCGCCAAAGAAATGATTCCACGCCGCACTGCTGACATCGCATCCAATCCTTGCATTTCCACCGATCGTGGTAGGCTTATATGTGATACCACTGCCAGCAAGAACTCCATCTATATATATTGCACCAGTACTGGTATCACAATCAAAGACAAACACAGCATGCCGCCATTGCCCGTTATTGAGACCTGAACCATAAGCCGTACGCCAGGAGCCCGCTGAGTCATATGTCCTTATAGTCCCGTTCTCCATGCGGGTAATGATGCGGCCATTGGCTATATCCGTTAAATAGCCATTAGGCAATGATGTCTGCAACCAGTACTGGAAAGTATAGTTTGAAGAAGAACTTCCTATACCACCTATATCAACATACTTAAAGCCACCACTGAAATCCACTGCCCCGCCAACCTTGCCCTGGATAGAATCCCCTCCGTAGTTCACCCCGTCAAAACGGGATGCCGTCGAATCAGGATACTTGTAGAAAGAGTTTGTCGAACCAAAATGCCATACTCCAAGATAATTCTGCGACCAAGTCGCTCCATTTGTCGCATATGAAGGCATGTTTGTATCCAATCCGCCCCAGTATGCCCATACCCACCCGTTGCTCACCAACTCAGGCACCTGCACCCATGCGTACGAACTGCCACCTGTATCCCATTTTTCTATCTCGTGATTCAGAATTACCATCTCATTGGAATCTGCGAACCTCAGATCTCCTCCGTTATTCGCAGCACACTGGCTGTGCGAGAACCCATTCAATCCTTCGGTAAACATCACCAGGGCGGGGAAGTTCGTCAATATCTCGTCTTTGTTATATCCGCCGAACTGGATTTTCGTCCTGTATCGCAACGTCGAGAAGCTCTCCGTCGCAGGCGCCCAGCACTCACCATTGGAATTACTCGCATAGAATCTATAATAGTATTCCGTAGCACTCGCCAGTCCCGTGATATTGGTAGTCAATAACCCAACCCCAACTTCTCCGAAAGTACCGTCGGTACCCCAGTCCAGTTTATTGGTACCGCCATCCGTCGTACCCCAGTATACCCAGACTGTCGTAGGAGCATTGCCCGTAGCCACCAGGTAACCATTCAATGTTGCCGAGTTAAGCAGCACAGCCGAAGCACCATTGCTGTTACTAACATAAGGCAGCAGAACGCCTTCCACGGCTCCGGCAGGATTGAACACGCTGTTCGACGCCTGATTCATGTAGCATGCCCAGATCCAGTTAGAAGAACGTGTAATACCTGATATCTCAACCTCATCCAAACGCCCCTTAAAATAATTAGCCCAGGTCTGGAGTTGGCCAAACGCTATCGTTCCGGCTACGTTCAGGAAGTTGGTGTTGCCCGTCAATGTTCCGCAATCCACACCATCTACATAAACTCTCTTTGCTCCGCTCAACCGTTCCCTTGTTGCCACAACATGATGCCAAAGCCCGTCATTAACCTGAACGCAGGACAACAGAGTCTGATCAGGGTTACCGGTTCCGAATGAGACTTTATTACTGTCAAATCCCATGCCAAAGTCATATGTAGACGAGGCAACATACGCATCGATCAAACCAGTTCCATTATACCACTGCGTTCCATTGATGCTGCCGCCATCCGCCTTCATCCAGCAGGCAATCGTGAAGTCTGCCTGTATCATCCGCGTAACACGCACGGCATTATCCAGCCCATCAAAGTACCAGGCATTTCCAATCAATCCTTCCATTGGCAATGAATTTGCTCCGCCATATACAAGCCCGTCATAATTATTAACCGTCGAATCCGAGGCATTGGAATGCAGATGCCATACACCCATGAAATCAGTATTCCAGGTTGCACCATTGGTTGTATATTCCGGAACGGACACACTGGCATTACCCCAGTAAGCCCAAATCGAACAATTATTCGTCAACTCCGGCACCTGCACCCAGATATAGGAACTGCCGTTTGTATTCCAGGACTCTATCTCGTAATTGAGCTCGTTCGTTGATTCACCCGTAAACCTCAGGTCAACACCGCCGGATTGTAACTGATTATAAAAGAACCCATTGTAACCATCCGTCAACACCACCAGTGCCGGGAAATTCGTGAGCGTCTCATCTTTGTCGTATCCGCTGAACGTAATCTGCATTCTGTAAGGATACGTTGCCACCGACTCAGTCGAAAACAATGTCCTGAAGCTCTGTGCATCATCACCCTGAAGGCTGTCAGTCGTATTCGTGGCAACGAATGTATAGTAATATCGAGCATCCGAAACCAACCCACTCACTGTACATGAAATGCTCGTGACATCGACATTTGTCCATGACCCGACATAATTTGTATGGGCCCACAACGTAACATTTGTTCCCCAGTTATTCGTGTCCCAGCATACCGAAACATCAAACTCCGTATTCGAGGCGTACAGCGTCGCATTGAATACTGCCGATGTAGCCGTGACACCTGAAGCTGAAACATTCTTAATCTCACCGAGAAGTGAATATGTATTGAAGAAGCTGTTCGATGCCTGGTTGAGCCAGCACGCCCACATCCAGTTGGAAGACCGGGCCGTGTTTTCGATACGCACCTCATCGATTATTCCCCTGTGCCGGTTTCCGGCGCCATTGTTGGCACCTATCCTGACAGGCTCATTATCCAGGCTGATGTATCCCGTATCGGCAAGATTTATGTCACCAATACCATCCACATAGAAACTTCTGTTCACTCCATCAAAGACACCAAAAAGGTAATGCCACTGGCCATCATTCAGTCCCGCCATACCGATTGGTCCATTGTCATCACCGCCAGTACCACGCATAGTAAATGAAGCTGCATCCAGGTTGTTATACCTTCTGAGCTGCCACCCTTCACCCTCACCGTCCTTGCTCACAACCGTCTGCCATGTGGTACGCCACCCATTATCCACCCTCACCCAGGCGGAAACCGTCAACTTATCGTTGATATCAAAATTATTCTCATTAGCGATCTGGACATAGTTGTTATCAAAGCCCTGTGCATTGCCTATCTTTCCACCCATAACATTTGTATTACCATAACCGGTACCATTGTTCTTTAACCAGGTAGAATCCAATGCATCTGCCTCTTTCATGTGCCAGACGCCTCTGTAGTTGGAATCCCAAGCGGCGCTATTGGTTGTACAGACAGGCGCAACAGTGGCAGATGGGTTACCCCAGTATGCCCAGATGGAACAGTTGCTCGTAAATTCAGGGATCTGCACCCAGATATAAGAACTGCCATTCGTATTCCAGGACTCTATCTCGTAGTTCAGTTCACGGGTTTCGCCTGCATCCATGAAACGCAGATCGGTTGCCCCTTCCAGGAACTGACTATAAAGGAAACTGGGCAGACTCTCTCCGAGAGTCACCAGCGCAGGGAAGTTAGTCAACGTCTCGTCCCTGTCATACCCGCTGAATGTAATTCTCATCTTATTGGAGAAACCCGACATACCTGCCAGCGTTCTGAAGCTCTTTATCCCTGATGCCCAGATATCACTTTCCGTACTGACTGCACGGAACGTATAAAGATAATCAACACCCGCTGCCAGTCCTGTCGCCACACAGCTGAGGTTGGTATACAAATCGGAGAAGGATCCCACAAAGTTACTGCTCGCCCATGACGCCGGATTGGTCCCGCCATCATTCGCACCCCAGTATGCAATAACATCCGTGGCCAGCCCGGTCGTGCCAAGAGTCGCATTCAAAACCGCTGATGTGGACGAAATGTTTGTTGCCGCCAGGTTCTGTATCCCGACAACAGGTTGACATATGCCGAAACTGCTGTTTGATGCATGGTTCAGCCAGCACGCCCACATCCAGTTGGAGGAACGCATGACACTGGACAGCCTTACTTCATCCAAAAGGCCATTAAAGTAAGAACCGCTGTTGTAACGGCCGATTTCGACGTAACCGCTTCCATCCTCAATAGAACTGATCGAACCCGATGCCTGCTGAATGCCATCGACATACAGGTATGCATCCGACCCGCTTTGCATGCCCGACAGGTAATGCCAGGCATTATTAGCAGGCGCTGAAGCAGTTATCTCCTCACTGCTGCCGCTCCATCTCACGGACGAACCTTCGAGGAATAACTGCCATCTCAAGTCCACCGGCTGTTTACTAACTATGAATCCATTCTGTCCGAAATTGCCTGAATATGCCCAAGCCTCTACGCTTATTTCCGAGGCAACCCTTATGGGACCAACGCCCATGAAGGAACTGCTGCCGTTAAAGGTCTGGGCAGACCCGACGAACCCTGTCGAGGTTGACTCGCGAGGGAAAAACCATTCGGTCGCGTTCCAGTGATTGGAAGTTGAATCAAGCGTGTTCGTACGGTCCATGTGCCAGACGCCGATATAGCCTTCCGACCAGACCGAGCCGTTGGTGGTATAGACCGGCGAAACAACAGCATTGGTATTGCCCCAGTACGCCCAGATTGAACAGTTATTCGTGAATTCCGGTATTTTAACCCAGACATACGATGCTCCTGTCGTAGCAGAATAAGCCGAGGGCAATCCATACTTCTGCGACAGGTAACCTCCCACCTGGTTAAGCTCGTTTGACGTCAGCACATGATCAAAAATAATCAGTTCGGCAACTTCACATTTTGACATCTCACTGGCTCCATTCCAACCGCCAACCTCAACACGCCCCGGCTTAAAATAGCTGTCAGATGAACCATTGGCATTAAATGCCAGCTGATTGCCTTCCTTCCAGAAATTAGCTTTGGGATCAGACTCGTTGTTTATGGTACCCGCATGCAGATGCCAGTTGGTGTTAGCAGTACCACCATTATATATCCAGCCTTCCATATGCCACCGTTCATCACCGCTGCTATGGAAACCAAACAAATCATTACGGGTAAAAGAAGATATAACACGACCATAATAATCCGGCCCCGTATACCGGGCAACCGAGAAAATAGTATACTGCTGAAGACTGTCAAAATTGTATGTCGTGTAAACCGCATCACCGCCATCGAAGTTTACAACATTCTGCCCTGCAGGTCCATTAGTGAGAAGAGCTGGATCGCTGATGACATTATTCGCATCACGTCCCCAGCCCGACTGGTCCTGCCAAGTGGTTACATTGCCGCTTCCATTCGTCACAACACCAACATCCGCCTTGAGCCATAGCGCCAAGCCGGATGGAAGACCGGCAAAACGAATGGGATTCCACTGTTCTATCTCGTAGCTGAGTTCATTAGTCTGGGTTTCATCTGTAAACCGCAAATCGGCTCCGGAAGACGATGCAAATTGACTGTACAGGAAATTAGTCATGCTCTCACTCAACACAACCAGCACAGGGAGGTTTGTCAAAGTTTCAGCTTTATCGTACCCGCTGAACGTGATTTTGGTCCTGAAGGGACTGGCTTGGATCGTATCAGCCAGAGGCTGATAAGCTGTCCTGAAACTGACAGGATCACTCCACGAGGTTAACAAAACATTTGTAACACTAAACCGGACATAATAGGGAATATCAGGCGTCAGCCCTGTTACGGAGTAACTTAGATTGGTTACAACGTTGGTAAACGAACCAAGATAGGCAGAATTCGCCCAGGCTGAAGCAACATTAGTACAGTCTGCCGGACCCCAATAAGCCCACACTTCCGACACTGTTCCCGAAGAAGACAACACTGCATTAAACACGGCGGAAGTTGCTTCAATACTGGACGGGAAACTATTAGATACTCCTGCACCAGCCTGGCAATACTTCCACATCCCCGGCTGAAGGATGACGCTTACACGCGCTTCCGGCTGACCCGGCTCAGTAATCCAGAAATTAATCGATTCACCACCTGCATTTTCCTTGCCCAGGAAGATAATATTATATGCCTGCCCGGCCGTCAGGGTCACATTTCCGCTGGTAGACCGTATCGGGGCAGCAACCACACCGTCACTGGCCTGGAAAATACCGTCATTATTAAAATCAATGTAAATCATGCCCCAGTCGTCGCAATCCCACCGGAAATTATGAACCCCGGAAAACCTTGGAACCATTTGACCGCTAAACACAGTGGCAAAATAATCCGACGACGGAAATCCCGTAAACATGCTGAAATTGTAAATATCTCCGGTGGCAATGGTATTGTACTGAGGAGCTTCGGCCAGCGCAAGAACACTGTTTACCTTGTACCCGGTAAATACCCTGTAAGAAGATATGTTATAAGCGGCATCATTTAAATTAAGAGCATTAGCATTTTGTCGATCATTCAGGAAAAGCGAACCTCGAAGTCCAAACAAATAAAGCCCTGGCATCATTGTCGTGAAACTGCTGCTGACAGGACTCCAGCATTCACCCACGGCATTTGACGCATAACAGCGGTAGTAATAGCGCAAGCCATAATAAAGATTTGAGAGAGCTGTTGAAAAATCTCCCACACTGGTCACACCATTCGAATATACATTCTCCCAGGTCGCCTTGTTTGTCCCGCCGTCAGACACACCCCAGTAGATGCAAACTTCCGCCGTTGACCCGGTTGATGTGTAACTCCCGTTCAATACAGCCGTATTGGTCAGCACATCGCTCGGGCCAATTCCGTTATTAACCGCAGGGAACCCTGCCGCAGGGAATGTAACAAGCATGCGGTTGCTTGTTGTATCCATGGAAACCACGGGCATTGCCCACCCTTCCGCACCTCCACCAACCGGTTTCTCAATGTTCCAGGTAATGTTTGTGTCAGGATCAGCGACTCCTACAGGCCAGGTCATAATCACAAACTGCTGGTTAACAGGCTCCGTCAATCCCTCCGGATTGTATAACCTCAACGTACATTCACCACCCGGAGTTAATGTCACCTGATTTGAAACAGCTACAAGCCCTGGAGTTGTTCCATATCGCCAGCCGTATATTGATCCGGAATTCATCGTCAGGAAATTATTCAATGTCAAAATCCCGCCGCTGTTTGTCCCGCCAGGCACGAGCCCGGAACCGGACAGAACAGTAACAGGGCCGTTCACCACGCCCGATCCGCCAATAAAACCAGTGTTGGTAACAGTAACGATGCTGTCACTATGCAAAGAACCATTAACAACCAATGTTCCATTACTTATCAACGTAGGACCGGCATAAGTATTTTCATTCAGCAACACAACCTGACCGGCACCGGCTTTACCCAATCCGCCCTGGCCGTTAACAACGCCTGAAACGGTCATGACATAGTTGCTTGAGTCGAGGGTACCGACATAATTGTTCGCAATCCATATGTTACGGGTGTTACCAAGAACAAGATCCGCTCCAGCCAGAAGGGCGCCATTCCCATAATTGAACCGTATGCTGTTTGTAGGAACAAAAGGCACGGCGCCGATTGATCCATCAGAAAAAATAGTTATTGTCCCCTGCTCAATTCTGGTAAAGGCATAGCTGTTGGTTGCGGCAAGAATCAGGTTACCAGGCGCACTCTTTATAATCTCACAATCTATTCCCGAAATAACGCCTTGCATAATCGCAGTACCGCGCACATTGATCCGGCGACCGCCATTAATTGAATTCAAGTTTATCGGATTAACCCAGATAACCGGATCAGTACTGTTCACATTACCGAGTTGAAAATAGTTATATGGACTAAAGTAGTTCTGACTCCAAACAAGGTTTGAACCGTTGCCACCGATGTTGACGGTCAATGGCCCGCCAACAGCAGCAAAACCTCCACTGCGATAGTCACTGCTGTAAATGGAGCTCATCCATGCCACCTGGTTGGCACCAAAGCCCAGATCACGCGTAAAGGTCCCGTTCATTTCAACAATACCCTGATCCCAGCTATCCCTCCAGCCGGCCAGCCGCAGGTTCGCAGTTGCAGGCAGGCTGGCACTATTAGTCATACGTAACGCTGTAGTATTGGCCTCAATAGTCCCGGTAATGGTATTGGAACCATCTAAAACAAGAGGATACCCGGTAACACCTGTAGGCCCTAAAAGAACCCCGGGCCCGGTAATCGCTCCTTTGATCGTTAAGGAACTGTTCCGTGTATCAAAAACCATAAATGCATTAGTGTTAATATAAAAGGTACGATTCACATCAGTCGTCATGGCATTTCGGGGTTTAAGCCAGTTAAATCCGCTAACAGCAGTGATGTTCGTCTGCGGCGTCGAAGGAACAGGCCCAAACGATCCGTCCCCATAAAAGTATACCCCTGCATTATTTAAATATGTACCACCGGAATATGTGTTGTTTGTTCTGGCCAGCGTTATCAGACTGCCATTCTGTGAACCCATCGCACCGCTGTATGACACCAGTCTCAGCACAACCGAAGTAGCCCCCCTGTCCGTGATAATTGTATCCAGGTTGGTATTCGTCAGCCCACTTCTCCTGTCAACCTTATGGTTGTCGATGATTATAAGCTCATTCGTGCCGGAAGTGAGCCAGCCGCCATTGATTTTGGATCCAACCGCCGAACTGGCTGTAAACATAAGTCCGCCCGAAACAATCCGGTTTGTACCGGTAAGCGAGAGAGTACGGGTGGTAGAATCGTTAAACCTCAGACTGTTCACCATCGCATTCGTCATTGTACAGTTCAGGGTGATTATAGAATTATACCCGGCAATGAAAACGTTCGTGCTGTAGGCCATGTAAGGTGCAACAACATTAAAACCATTATTCCTGGCCCAGTCATTCGACCTCACAGTTGCATAACAACCAAGGATACCGTCCTCATTTGGCGTTAAAGTTGTAATACTGCCGTTATAAGGAAGATTGAAATCTACAAGTCCCAAGTTCCGGGTAATCGTCCCCAGATTAAGATTGGCAGTACCACCGCTACCATTGGTCACAGTAACAAAATTAAGCCCGTTATCCAGGGTCATGCCATCAAACGTCTGGCTGTTCACTACACTGTTCTTCCCTTTGATTATCAGGGTGGAACCGCCAGTCAAAGTCAGCGCCGAACCGGAACCTATAATATTATTTGTCGGTGAAAGAGAACCGCTGAAATCAAGTGTGGTCTGTCCGCCATTAAGAACCACCGGCCCTGTGAAAAGATTCGTCGCCGCAAGAACCAGCGTACCGAGCCCCCTCTTTTCCAAACCATCGTTACCGTCAATCACGGCAGTAATGGTGGTAGTGCGATTCGATATATTTATCACAGGTAGACCGCTCGTGACATCCAGGGTCAAGTTCCCTGCACGTTGAAGCACCCAATCATTCGAGAGCCACATGAAATCGCCAAAAAGGACTGTTCCAATCGTACGGTTTCCATTCAGCGTCACAGTCCTGGTACCGCTATCAATGTTCACCCGGGAGAAATCAGCAATCCCATCCGTGCCACTGGCGATCTGGCTTCCATTCCAGCGGCTCGACGTGGTCCAGTTGTCGCTACCATTGTAATTCCATATGCCATCCACGGCCCAAATATTCGATGAACAGAAGATTACAAACACAGAAAATAGAATTCTCTTCATCATACCACTAACTCCACCTGGTTTACTTGAACCAGGCTCACACGCAAACACTCTGTTTCAAGAAACTACTTTTCCATCAGGCCTTATTTCTGTACGACCATGACAGTTCCACATTTTTCAGTCAGTCTTACGAACGACTTATTTAATCGTTATTACCATTCCTCTTATATATTTCGATAAATCGCTGCAAACACTGAACGTACTGTTGGACGCCTGGTTCAAGTAGCAGGCCCACATCCAGTTCGAGGAACGAGATATACTGGAAATACGCACCTCATCAATTTTCCCGTCCGAAGGCCAACGGTAGGTACCGGCACCAGGATTGGCTATTCCGATCTTCCACGTGGCTGTCCCATATTCGCGTGCCGCCAAACCAGGGGAGAAAGAGTTACCAGTTTCCAGCCGCCCATTCACATAAAGCCGCATGCTTCCTGTTGTGCGATCAACAACCGAAGCAGCATGGAAAAAGGTTCCCGGCTCATTAGTACTGATTGATGTACAGCTACGGCCAGTGTCACCAGTCCAATGTTCGGAAACAACTTTCTGATTGTTGGCATAACGTAATCCCATATGACATCCTGGTTTCTCTATTATTCCGTAATGGGCATTATTTTGATCTCCCGATCCCGGCGGGACGGATGCCGGCCTGAACCATGCCTCCACCGTGTAGTTATACTCCTGAACCTCCTGCAGGGAGGCCGAATTTGATAATTCAACGTAATCATCCCCGTCCGGGCCATAAAATGAATCAGCTCCATCGACCACCCCGGTTGCATTCATTGCAACGCCACCCTTGGGTGTACAGATATTCTTATACATTGAAGAATCCGAGTGCATCCCGCTGGTTTCGTGTAAATGCACTACACCCCTGTAGTTTGAATCCCATGCCGCCCCGTTCGTAGTATACGCCGGTACATCGGCAACTGCATTGTTACCCCAGTAAGCCCAGATATATGTGTTTGAGTCTACAAGCTGAGGTATCTGTACCCAGATGTGAGATTCACCATCGATATCCCACTTCTCAATTTCATAGTTCAACATGAAAGTTTCACTGGAATCAACAAATCTCAGATCGCCTGCATTGTTCTGCAAAGTAAAACCAGAATAGCTGAAACCCGTTATGTTGGTACTGAACGTAACCAGAGCAGGGAAGTTAGTCAGGATTTCCCCCTCAGGATTGGTATAGCCCGGGAAGGTTATCTTCATCTTGCAGATCCACATGCTGCGCAGATAATCGTGAATCGTAACAAGAGCATTGCTGGGCGAACCTATTACATAACCGCCGTTTGAAAGAGTTAAAGAAACCATTTCATCAGGTTCAAAAACAAGGTCTTCAATTGGTGTAATGGTAATCAGGGCATTGGTCTGCCCGGCCGGAATCACTACGTTTCCGCTCAATGTACTGTAATCAACCCCATTACTGGCAGTTCCATTCACAATATAGTTAACAGTGAAATCAATGTTGGTTCCAGATACAGGCCGATACACGGAAAATGTACCCGTATTTATTCCTATCTCTGATGCATCTGCATCCACGGCTTTTACCGCCAGTGAACCGGTGAAGAATCTGGCAGATGATTCGACCCAGGCAGATCTTACGGCGTTTGATGCAAAATACCGGTAGTAGTATATTTTATTTGCCTCCAGTGCACCTATGCTGGCCGTCATCAATCCAGGATATACCTGGTCACGATAATCCACATACTGCCAATTGGTTGCAACTGTGCCGCCATCTGTCTGGCCATAGTAAACCCAGGCATAAGTTGGAACTCCATCATCATGCAACAGCATCCCGTTCATCCTGGCTGAATTTGCTGTTACATCAGTCGCGCCATTCCCATTAGAGATAAAAGCGGAGAACGTCATGAACGATGCATTGGATGCCTGGTTCAGATAGCAGGCCCAGAGCCAGTTGGAAGAACGTGGAACAGCATCAACACGCAACTCATCCATGAATCCATTCCACCAGCCCCACTGATCATGCTTACACCCGATTTTAAACTTATCGGAAGATCTGATTAGATCAGACCTGGTCCCCTCCGCGACCTGTACACCATCATGATAGAGATAGACCTTGCTGGTGTCATAATTATAAACATACGCATAATGGTGCCATGTTTGAGCTTCCGGAACTGCCTGAGGTCCATAAAGTGACGAGGTTCCATTAAATTCCGAGGCCCACTTGTTACCGCCGCCTGAATCAGAAATGGCGAATGTATATGTCAGGGTGTTTGTAACCGTATCACCCGCAGCATAGGCAAAACTCCAGCCTAACCCGGTATTATGATACAGCCAGGCCGAAAAAGTAATACTTGTTCTGATATTCAGGCTTTCACCCCTGCTGCCTAGTTCAATATAATTGCCACTTCCGTTAAAATACTGACCATCGCCAATCCAGCCATTGCTCGTCGTATTCCCGATACCTGCGCCATGGTTTGCATTCGCACTGGAATCCAGAGCGCTCGACTGACCCATGTGCCAGACGGCCCTGAAGCTGGAATCCCATGTTGACCCATTCCCGCTGTAAACAGGCATCTCCGTTCCCTCTATTCCCCAGTAGACCCAGACAACTGCATTATTAGTGAGCTGCGGCACCTGAACCCAGACATAGGAATCACCGTTGGTATTCCATTTCTCAACTTCATGATTCAGAATGGTTGTAGCGTTGTCATTCATAAACCGCAGATCGCTACCATTGGTCGATCCACACTGGCTGTATGAGAACCCGTTCGATCCTTCGGTAAAAATAATCAACGCAGGAAAGTTGGTCAGCGTTTCATTCTTGTCATATCCGTTGAACTGTATCTTCATCTGGTGTTTAATTGGGGAGAAAACGGTTGAACTGGGAGCCCATCTCCCGCCAAATGAATTGGTCGCATAATAACGATAATAGTACGTGTAACCGGAAGAGAGCCCCGTAAGATTCGTACTCAGAGAACCGGCACCGATGTACCCAAAACTGCCTGCATGCGCCCAGGCAGCCTTGTTTGTCCCGCCATCAACTTCTCCCCAGTAAACCCAGACTTTAGTCGGCGCACCGCCGGTCGATGAAAGATAGCCGTTGATGGCCGCCGAAGTCATTGTAGTATTCGTTGCGCTGCCATTGTTGATTACCGGCAAGCTTGTACTCTCAACCGCACTGGCCGTATTAAACAAGGCGTTGGAACCCTGATTCATGTAACAGGCCCAGATCCAGTTGGAGGAACGCGGAACATTGGATATCTGGAACTCATCAAGGGCACCGTCAAAGTGAGCAGTCGTGCCATAATCATACCTGCAGCCTATCTTCGCAAAGCCACCTAAAGACCTTGCGGTGTATGTCGTGGTGCCGACAAGCACTCCATCAAGATAGACAAATCCGTTGTTAATGGCAGGATCACCATTAAATACATAAACAACGTGCCGCCACATACCGTTGTTGACATACAAACCAAAGCCATCAGATTGGGCCGGGCCAGGCCGCCATGTGCTTCCCTCGTAATAATTAAGTTTGCCTGAAGCAATAGTTGCAAGCAATCTACCTCCCAATATGTCAAACGGACGGCCATCACCGCTCGTGGTAACAGTCTTCAGCCAGTAATGGAACGTGTAAGTACCGGACGCAGAAGATAACCCTGTAACATCGACATAATTATAGCCACCATTGAGATCTATCGCATCGCCAACACTACCCTGCACCAAGCTTGCCCCATAATTTACACCATCAAACCTGGACGCTGTGGAATCTGGATATTTATAGTCGGAATTTGTCGTACCAAAATGCCAGACACTAAGATAATTATGAGACCAGGTCGCTCCATTTGTTGAATATGAGGGCATATTCGTGTCTGATCCTCCCCAATATGCCCATACCCATCCGTTACTAATAAGTTCAGGAACCTGTACCCAGGCATATGAACTGCCACCAGTATTCCACTTCTCTATCTCGTGGTTCAACATCACAATCTCGTTCGAATCCGAGAATCTCAGATCACCACCATTGCTGGCAGTGCATTGACTGTAAGAAAAACCATTCGATCCCTCTGAAAGAATCACCAGCGCAGGGAAGTTCGTCAATGTCTCTTCCTTGTCGTACCCGCCGAACTGCACCTTCATCCTGTACCGCGACGAAGAGAAGGTCTCCGTCGTAGGCGCCCAGCATTCACCATTGGAATTGCTTGCATAGAACCTGTAGTAGTGCCGAGTAGCACTAGTCAGCCCGCTTATGTTGGTCGTCAATAACCCGCTCATCGAGATATCCACTTCCCCAAAATCAGCCTTGTGACCCCAGGCCATCTTGTTCGTGCCGCCATCCGCAGTTCCCCAGTATGCCCAGACTGTCGTCGGGGCATTACCCGTCGATACAAGATTTCCATTTAGGTTGGCCGAGTTGAGCAGCACTGCAGAAGGCGTGTTGTTGCTGATGTAAGGCAACAGCATACCTTCAACGGCACTCATAGGACTGAACACGCTGTTCGAGGCCTGGTTCATGTAACATGCCCAGATCCAGTTCGATGACCTGGGAATACCGGAGATCTCAATCTCATCAAGGTAACCATTAAAGGAGTTTGTCAACGTCTGGAGCTGACCAAACACAATCCTTGTCGATACATTCAGGAAATTGGTGTTACCCGTCTGGGTCCCACAATCAACGCCATCCACATATATCTTCTTCTCTCCTGTCGATCTGATTCTCGTAGCCACAATATGGTGCCAGTTCTTGTCATTAATGTAAGTTATTCCGGAGTGCAGGGTTGTATCAGGATTCCCGGTCCCGAAGGCAGCCAGATTGTTATTATAGCCAACACCAAAATCATTTGTATTCCCCGAGACATCTGCATCAACCAGCCCTGAGCCATTATACCAATGCGTTCCTCCAATACTGTTGGCAGTCGCCTTCATCCAGAATGCAATCGTGAAATCATCCTGGATCATACGGCTGATACGTATCGAATTGTCCAACCCGTCAAAGCTCCAGGCATTCCCAATCAACCCGGCCGCCGGCACAGAATTAGCGCCTCCATAAACCGACCCGTTATAGTGGTTCGTCGTGGAATCCAGTGCATCGGAATTCAGATGCCAGACGCCCCTGAAATCAGCATTCCATGTCGTACCGTTTGTGGTATAGGAAGGTGCAGCAATATTAGTACCGCCCCAGCACACCCAGACTCTATAGTAATTCACCAACTCAGGTATCAGCACCCAAACATATGAATTTCCATTCGTGTTCCACGACTCTATTTCGTAGCTAAGCTCGCCCATCAACTCATTCGTAAATCTCAAATC
The DNA here is from genome assembly GCA_001804885.1 of Lentisphaerae bacterium RIFOXYA12_FULL_48_11. Classification (GTDB taxonomy): domain Bacteria; phylum Verrucomicrobiota; class Kiritimatiellia; order UBA8416; family YA12-FULL-48-11; genus YA12-FULL-48-11. Next base: position 51,802 of record MHBM01000234.1, on the reverse strand, counting down.
AGCCCCGCCCGGCTGCAACTGGCTATAGGAAAAACCGCCGGGACTCTCCTTTAGCACCACCAGCGCAGGGAAGTTCGTCAGTGTCTCTTCCTTATCATATCCGCTAAATGCGATCTGCATGCGGTAAGGCAGCGATGATATATAACTGGTGGAATTCAATGATCTGAAAGACAGGGAATCCAACGCCCAGACATCATCTATTGAGTTTGTTGCCCTGAATTTGAAATAGTACTGAACGTCAGGAGTCAGATCTGTTACCGTGCAACTGATGTTTGTTGCATCAACATTTGTCCATGATCCGACAGGGAAGCTGTTGACCCATGCTACGGCATTGGTTCCAAAATCATTTGTATTCCAGTAAACAAGCACATCAAGAGCCGCGTTTGAAGCATAAAGCGTAGCATTCAGAACGGCAGATGTTTCTGTTATGGAAGAAGCAGCAACATTTCTGACTCCTGCCATCGGAATATAGGTAATAAAGGGTATAGCCGACTGCTGGTTCATCCAGCATGCCCAGACCCAGTTGGAAGAACGTCCCGCGCTCTCAATACGGAATTCGTCTATGCTTCCATCCAGGTATTCACTGGAACCGTTGTAAGCTGCCATGTAGCCGATGGCAGAGCCTGCAGTGGAAAGCGCACCACTTCTGTTCTCTGAACCGATCTCAACCCCGTCCCTGTAGATCTTCTTGACCGACCCGTTGTAAGTCGCAGTCAGCAAGTGCCACCCGTTTATGAAATCACCGGCAAAAACCGGCGCGTCGAGTTCCGTATATGAGCTACTGGGACCCAGTCCAAATGAAAGAATTGTCCCACTATTCTGGAATGCGAACAGGTGACGATCGTTGCCATCGTCTTTCCTGTATATTTCGCGGTTGGCAAGACCTTCGAGATTTGTAGACGCATTGACCCAGGCCGAAATACTGATCTGGGCGGCCGGCCTCAGAAGTACGTTGTTCCCGCAATTAATGTAATCATTTCCATCAAAATACTGGGCTTCCCCGACCTGCCCATTGGTATACGAATTCCGGACCTGCAATGCCGTGATACTATTGGCGCTGGAATCGTAGTGAGAACCTGTTAACAGCTCATCGGTTATCTGCTCATTCAAATGCCAGACACTCCTGAAATTGTAGTCCCATGTCGCACCATTGGTGGTATATGAAGGCGCTATTGTTGCATTGGAGTAACCCCAGTATGCCCAGATCGAACAGTTGTTCGTCAACGCCGGCACCTGTACCCACACATGCGAACTTCCATTGGTATCCCAGGTATCTATCTCGTAGTTCAGTTCCAGCGCCTCGGTCTCATCTGCAAACCTCAAATCTGTTGCACCGGCTTTCACCTGGCTGTACAGGAACCCCGGTAAATTCTCTCCCAACGTCACCAATGCCGGGAAGTTAGTCAACGTCTCAGACTTGCCGTAACCGCTGAATGTAAGCTTCATCCTGTTCGAATAAACAGAAGAGGCAAAAGATGACCTCAATGTATCAGAGGGTTTTGACCAGGCTGTATCCTGTTCATTGGTAGCCAGAAACGAAAAATAATAGACCGTATCCGGCAACAGTCCCGTCGCCGTGCAGCTTATATTCGTTGACAGCACGTTAGTATACGTACCGACATAATTACTGAATGCCCAACCTGCTGGATTGGTCCCGCCATCACTCATCCCCCAGAATGCCCATACCTCACCTACAGAACCGCCGACACCAAGCGTGACATTCAGCACCGCAGATGTGGTTGCGATATTTGATGCCAAAGCACTGCTAACGGTTATGACTGTCCTGGCATACTCTGCAAATACATTGTTTGAAGCCTGATTCATCCAGCATGCCCAGAGCCAGTTTGATGAACGTTTGACTCCTGAAACCCTGACTTCGTCCAGTACGCCGTTATAATAATAACCATTGAAATAACGGCCCATCTCAACATTACCGTTCCCGGCACCTATTGCGGCTATCGTGTTCGTTGCTCCCAGCAATCCGTCAACATACAGAGACGCGGCGGAACCGCTCTGGGCTCCCGCCAGGTAATGCCAATTTCCTCCTGATGGAGCCGACACGGCCACTTCTCCTGATTCTCCCTTCCACTTGAGAGAAGAACTTTCCAGGAACAACTGCCACTGTGTATTCGCCGGATTTTTACCGAGGATGATACTGTTCTGATTAAAACTCGTTGCATAAGCCCAGGCCTCAACACAAATCTCCGAGACAGGTTTTACATTACCAACCCCCCTGTAGGCAGTACTGCCATTGAAACCCTGTCCCCAGTTTATGAACCCTGCCGCATTCGTAGAAGCAGTGCCATCAACAGAATTATAACGATTGGCAGTCGAATCCAGCACGTTCGTATACTGCATATGCCATACGCCCAGATAACCCTCCGACCATGTTGAACCATTGGTGGTATAAACAGGAGGGATGGCTGCATTGGTATTTCCCCAATGCGCCCAGATCGAACAGTTATTCGTAAACTGCGGCACCTTAACCCAGACACGCGACTGACCTGAAGTTGGCAGGGGAGCTGCAGGAGTATACGAGGTTGTCAGCCCGTATTTGTCTTCAAGATAAAAACCAACCCGGTTCATTTCCGCGTCTGTGAGTCCGGTCCTGTAAAGAATAATCTCGGCAAAATCCACCTTGCCATAACTGCCCACATTGGGCGCAAGCCTTGCAGCTATAGCATACCCCACAGGATCTAAATCTTTTGCAAATGATATCGCGCTCGTGCCCTGTATAACACCATCAAGATATGTCTGCGCACCTACTGCGTTAACTCTTATGGCATCAATCCTGTAAAAAGAATTGTCACGCAATACACTTATCGAAGGATTCCCATTTCTATGATACTTGATCCCGTTTGTCCCCGTCCCTGTAACATTCTGCTCGATGTCAAATGCGGAATTCCGATCGTAGTCATAACCTGTTGCAGCAACCTGCGCAAAATAACCGGCATAATTGCCGTTCGTCCGGATCTTTGAAACAAAGAAGTACGTCATCTGACCCGACAGATTAAATCCGGGTGCCCAGTTCGTGTTCCTCAGGTACTGTGAATAACTGTTGTTGAAGCTCAACACGGCCTGGCTGTTCAGCTGATTCGTCAGGTACAGCGGGCCGAAGCCGCCCACTGTCCACGCATCATTCTTCAACCCCGACTGGTCCTCCCACCGGACGACATTGCCGACGCTGTTTGTCACGACGCCTGCATCAGACTTCAGCCACAGCACCAGGCCATCCCCGGGATCCCAGCTTTCAATCTCATAGCTAAGCTCGTTTGTCATCGTCTCATCCGTAAACCGCAGGTCAGCCGCGTTAGACGAAGCAATCTGGTTGTAATAGAAGTTGGTAATACTCTCGCTCAGCGTAACAAGCACTGGAAAATTCGTAAGCGTCTCAGCTTTATCGTATCCGCTGAATGTGATCTTCATGCTGTAAGGAGCTGTGACAGGCATGAAAGCAGTCTTGAATGTCTGGGGCTCGCTCCAGTAATCCATCAGGGCATTCGTAATCCTGAACCTCAAATAATACTGAGTATCCGGATAAAGTCCATTGACGGCATAATTCAAGTTCGTAACAGCATTGGTAAATGAACCAACATAAGCTGAATTCGCCCACGCAGAAACAACATTTGTACAGTCAACAGGCCCCCAGTAGGCCCACACTTCAGACACTGTTCCGGAAGAAGACAATGTCGCATTAAGTACAGCCGACGTGTCCCCGACACTTGTGGCGACAGCGCTGCTTATCCCGGCCCCACCAATACAGTACTTCCACATCCCTGCCTGCAATGTCGTATTAACACGCACTTCAGACTGACCGGGCTCGGTAATGTAGAAATTGAGCGACTGGCCACCTCCAAATTCCTGCGCCATGAAGATGAAATTATACGGATGATCTGCCGTCAGGGTTTGCCGGTTTATGCCATCCCACGCAGGCACACCTGCAATGCTTCCCTCTCCAGCCTGGAAAACGCCGTCGTCGTTAAGATCAATATACATCATCCCGCGATCATCATTGCTCCACCTGAAACTGTGAATGCCCGTCACACGCGGAACAAACTGGCCGCTCAACGACGTAATAAAATAATCCGAGCTGCCATAATTGAATCCCGGGAAATTAACCCATCCATTAATTTCCCCAGTAGCTATTAAATTCCACTCGGGCGTCTCGGTCATCACAAGAACACTGCCGGCCTTGTAACCTGTAAGCACCC
>MHBM01000234.1:32724-47579 GCA_001804885.1 Lentisphaerae bacterium RIFOXYA12_FULL_48_11 | reverse complement strand
TATTGTATGCCGCATCCGTGAGAACCAGAGGCGTATCACTTGATCCTGCATTAAGGAATATCGACCCGCGAAGACCATCTGAATAGACAGCCGGCATCATGGTTGAAAAACTGCTGCCGACAGGACTCCAGCAATCACCCACGATATTTGACGCATAACAGCGATAATAATAGCGATGTCCATAATACAGGTTCGAAATGGTCGTTGCGAAATCACCAAAGTTGGTCACTCCAAGCAAAACCACATTTGCCCAATCAGCCTTGTTTGTATCTCCGTCAGATGTGCCCCAGTAAATATAAACCTCAGCCGTTGCACCGGTCGATGCATAACTGCCGTTCAATACCGCCGTGTTGGTAAGCACACTGCTCGGACCAATCCCGTTGTTGACTGCAGGAAAACCTGCGGCACGGAAGGTCAGTAACAACCTGTTATTCACCGCGTCAACCGCAACCAGGGGATCGGACCAGTTCTCACAGCCACCACCTGCCGGCTTCTCTATTGTCCACAAAATATTAGTAGAAGGATCAACAACACTCTCCGGCCAGGTCATGATTACAAACTGCTGGCTCACAGGTTCCGTCAATCCTTCCGGATTATACATCCTCAAAGAATACGTACCCCCCGAAGTGAACGTCACAGCATTCGATACAGAAACAAGACCGGGAGTCGAGCCGTATCGCCAGCCATAGACAGCACCGGAATCCATCGTCAGAACATTATTCAACGTCAAAGTCCCGCCGCTGTTCGTTCCGCCAGGAATAAGCCCGGAACCCGACAATACGGTAACAGAACCATTCACTACACCCGACCCGCCAAGAAAACCCGTATTGGTAACCGTAATACTGCTGGCCACGGACATCGAACCATTCACCACAAGGTCACCATCGTTGATCATTGTATAACCCCAGTGATCGTTGGCGCCAAGCAGCACCACTTTACCACTGCCGGTTTTCACCAGGTTACCCTGCCCGTTGATTATTCCGGCAACAGTCATTACATAATTGCTTGAATCAAGAGTCGCAATACGGCTGTTGGAAATCCAGATATTGCGTGTGTTCCCTATGACCACATCAGCGCCCGCCTGCAATACTCCATTACCCCAATTAAACCGGATATTATCCATGGGGGCCGGTGGAGCTGTACCAAGCGCAGCATCAAAGCTGATTCTTATTGTACCAGCTTCGATACGGGTACCGTCAACAGTGGGTGTAACACCACCTCCATACGTGTTCGTTGCCGCAAGAACCAGCACGCCATTATCCGCTTTGATTAACTCACTGCCATACCCTGAAATCACTCCCTCAACAATCGAAGTTCCCTTCACAGCAATATACCTGCTGCCGTTAAAGACATTAAGGTTTATTGGATTAACCCACGTCACGGGATCAGTACTGCTGTCGTTACCTAGTACAAGATAATCTCTGACATTGAAAAAGTTCTGTCCCCATACGAGATTTGAGCCATTGCCTCCGATATTAACCGTTAACGGTCCACCCACAGCCGCAAAACCACCTCGACGATAGTCACTATTATATATGCTACTGCCCCACGCGACCTGATTCGAACCGTGTCCCAGATCACGGGTAAAAGTGCCGTTCATCTCACAAGCACCTCTATTCAAGCTGTTACCGGCCAGTCGCAGGTTGGCTGCTGGAGGAAGACTGAACGAGTTCGTAAAACGCATTCCAAGATTATTAATTTCTATTGTTCCAGTTATGGAATTGGACCCGTTAAGAATGACCGGGTAACCACCATAATCAGGCGTCCCCAGCACAATTCCACCACCGGTAATACTACCGTTGATGGTAAACATACTCCTCGTGCCATCCAGCACGAGATAGGCATTTGTACAGACGTTAATAGTGCGGTTGGTATTGAGTGTCAGCGTTGTCCTGGGCTTCAGCCAGTTGAATCCGCTTACCGCGGTAATGTTTGTCTGGGGAGTTGAAGGAACAGGGCCGAACGATCCGTCATCATAAAAATATAAACCGGCATTATTCAGACAAGTACCACCGGAGTAAGTGTTGTTATTCCTCCACAACGTTATCAGACTGCCATTCTGGGAACCCATTGTGCCACTGTATGACACCAAGCGGAGTACCACGGATGTTGAGCCCCTGTCCGAAACAATGGTATCAAGATTGGTGTTGGTCAGAGCAGATCTCCGGTCAACCTTGCGATTGTCTATGATTATGAGCTCGTTCGTTCCGGAGGTCAACCAGCCGCCATTGATCTTTGAACTGATCGATGCATTCGTCGCAAAGATTATACCACCAGAGACAATCCTGTTCGTATAGCTCAGCGTGAGAATACAGGTGTTCGTGGTGCCAAAGCGCAGGCTGTTAACCGTCGTGTTCGTCATCGTACGGTTCGCAGTCACCATGGTATTATACCCCGCGATGAACACGTTGGTGCTGTAAGCCGTGTAAGCTACAATGCCACTGGAGCTATTCCTCGCCCAGTCATTGGAGCCAACCGTAGCGTAACAGCCCAGTATGTCGTCATTGTTCGGCGTGGTCGTCGTAATCCTGCCATTATATGGAAGATTGAAATCCACAAGCCCGCAGCTTCGGCTGATTGCACCCAGGTTGAGAATTGCCTCGCCACCACTGCCGTTGGTTACACTGACAAAATTAAGACCATTCAAAAGATTCAATCCGTTGAACGTCTGACTGTTGGTAACGCTATTTTTTCCTTTGATTATCAGCGTAGAACCACCAGCCAGGGTAAGAGCCGAACCGGATCCAATTATATTATTTGACGGAGACAACGACTGACTGAAATCAAGCGTGGTTTGTCCTCCATTGAGTACTACAGGCCCTGTAAAAATATTCGTGGCAGCAAGAATCAGTGCACCCAGTCCAGCTTTTTCAAATCCATTGGTCCCGTCCATCGCTGCAGTAATCGTCGTCGTACGGTTCTTAATGTTAATGACAGGCAGGCCGCTTGTGCCATCCAACGTCAATACGGCGGAAGGATTCCGCTGCAAAACCCAGTCATTCCCGATATTGATCGCGTCGCCGAAAACAATGGTTCCTATGGTACGATTGGTATACAGGGATACAGTGCGGGTACCATTAATATCAACCTGCGAAAAATCAGCAATCCCGTCCGTACCATCGGCTATCTGGCTGTCCATCCAGCGGTTGGTTGTCGTCCAGTTATCACTTCCATTGTAAGTCCATATCCCATCTACAGCCCACACACACAATGGAAGAAACAGGACGAACCACACCATTATTATGATTCTTTTCATCAGTCCATTACCCAATATTCAAAAGCAGACCAATCATGTTCCACCTTAATCGACTTCAAGGCAGATACGTGACAGTTTCCTAACTGAAAACAATATTCCTCTATTCTTAATCTGAGTAAATTTTATTAGAAAAAAAGCAGTTTACAAAGCTTTAAATCCACATTTTCTTGTTAAGAAAAGGTCAAGTTTTGGTAAAAAATCCGGGCAAAAAAGGAAGATCAGCATGTAAAAGTCTATAATTTACACTGAGATTCAAAGACGTGGTCTGTGTACCTTGCTAACAAGGATGAGTCAGAATCTCCAAATCAGTCCTATTGAAGCGGTTTTTCTTCCAGCCTTCAAGCGGATTTCAATTCTTTCATTGATCACATTGCCGATAAGAGCTCCCGCAAACGCCCCAAGCACATCCGCTGTCATATCGCTGCTGCTGAACTCGTTACCTTCCTCGCTGCTGTCACTTATCTCCTTAACGAGGCCTGGTATACTGCCGATAAACGTAGCTAGAGCTATCCGACTGACATTCCCCATTTCTGTATTATAATGCAGAATGGTCTCTCCACCCACACCGCATATGCCAGATATCAGGAAATGTTGCGCCTCATCATCTGCCCCCACTGGGGCCACGAAAAGAAATGAACAGCATAGAATAATACAAAAGTTGCGAATGATGATCATTATGCTGCAGATCTTATTTCGAAAAATCAAAAATGTCAAATCCGGCCCGGATTACCCGGCACTATTATCGTATTCGTGTCCGGCGCACTCTTCACCCAAGAATCATCTCCATGACCTCACCCGTATTGATAACCACATCTGATGCAAGCGTAATGATTGCCCTGCCATCCTTAATATCCAGTTTGCCACCCACAGCCTTGCCATTCATCGAAACCTTGACATTACCCGGCTTGGCTTCCTTTACCGCCAGCGAAATGGTCTGCACCCTCAGCTTGCCGTACTTCACGGTTATCTGACTTCTGACTTCCGACTTCTGACTTCTCTGCTCGTACGTTCCCCACCCTTCCGCCACAGTGAACGGAACTTTGAAGTTCTCAGGAGTAAGTCTCGGCGCAAACCCGATGTATCCCTTCGGACCGTGATATTCGAAGCCACAAGCCGCGAGAAATACGCCGTATACTGCCATGGAGCGTGCGTAGTGATCACCGCATTCAACTTCGTTATATGGATTACGCCGCGAGGCATGATAACGATCATGCACCGCTCGGGTTACGGCAAGACCTTCCTGCAACAGACCCTCCCATACCATATGACTGGCGGCCTGGTATTCGAATCCATTCATGCATTCATTGAAATAGCCGGCAGCCCATTCAGGCCCTTTACCCTTGGCCTTGCTATAATCCCAGTCGTTTCTTGGGAAACTGCACATCAGCAATCCAGCCTCACCCGCCATTGCGTACCACCGTCCCGGTTTGTATTGCTCGCGGTAAGGCCCGACATCAGGAGAGAAGTTATACTTCCACAACGACTGTAACGCGGTCTTTGTCTCCTTCTCTGGAAACACGCGCGGCAGACCCACCTGGAACGCCCAGCTCTGACCCATTACCTGGTCTATTTCGCAGCCGGTTCCTGAATTGATTGCATCGAGATGTTTCTCATCAACTTTGTTGATAAAATATTCACCATCAAAGAGTTGCTCAACGATGTTCTTCTGTCCTTTTGCAACAATCTCACGGCACTTCCTGGCATAGTCACTATCACCCATTTCATCTGCCATTGCTGCTGTGGCAAGCAACGCACTCAGGTAAAGACCACTCAACCACGCAACAGGCCCAAACCAGTCCGTATCCAGGGTATTGTGCTGGTTACCGACAATGATGCCATCGCCATCCGCATCTTTTGCGATCAGCCAGTCGGTTGCCTTCTTCACGCCCGGCCAGAGCCGCTTAAGAAAGGCATCATCTGTCGACATCTGGTGCTCACGCAAGACACGCAGTATCGTTCCGGCCTGTGAATCAATTGCCGGTATATTGTTATTCTCACCGCGGAAATGAATTGCTCCATCCTCTTTTAATGCGAGGCCAAAATCCGTTCGTTCGCGCAAAATCCGTTCGAGATCCGGAAACAGCCTTGCCATCGAGTGGGCATACTGCCAAACGTGACCGCATGTCCCCGCGCAACAACCAACCCCTTCCCATGCCCAGAAGCGTCCATTCGCAAAGCGGAAACATGTCGATGATGCAAGTATGGAAGAATTGAGATGTACCCTGTCCAGCAGCCAGTATGGAAGGGTCGAATCATACCAAGTGTCACGCCATAGCCGCGTCTGTACAGATAGATGATTATAATTCGCTGCCACATAACCGGCCACCTCGCCTGCCGATGCGAATTTAGAAGCATAATACCGCCCCTTGTCGGCAACTCCCTTGATTTCCAGATTCGGGAAATGCCACGTGATCACAAATGTCACCGTCGCTGATTTTCCAGGCTTTAGTGAAAGCTTGCGCGAAAGTGCGCCGATTAGTTTCTCTCCGAAAGGCTTCGTTACACCTTTCGACTCGTCTGCACGCGTCGGGAACAACTGGGCGGCTATATTTGTTCCGGGCAGCGCCGGATTGCATACATCGTCCTTCTTCGTGTCCAGGAGCGCAAGCGCCATGGACCCGAAATCATGCCTTTTTTCAAGGGGTTCTGAAGATCCGGGCAAATCCGTAAACACTATGAAATCCACACCAACATTACCCCAACCATCCTTCTTGGTATCAACAATCTCCAAACGTGCGGTTTTACCCTCATACTTCCGAACATCAAAATAGTCGCGGCGCATTTTATTGTCATTCTTCCCCGTCGCCGAGACTGCAACTTTATTGTCTATTAAAAGGTTCAGGCATGTTTTACCCGGATTGTTTCCGCCACCAATGAAGAAACCTATGTACTTTCGCTCTATCTTGAACTCGTGGCTGACAAGTTTGCCTGTTCCGCCATCACGGGTACCCGCATTCTCGCCCGGTCCGGTAGAATGCGAATTTACAGCGCATTTCCCTTCAAGGCCAAGATCACCCTGGTATTCCGGAACCTTGGATTTTTCAACTGGCCCTGCACCAAAAGCATCCCCTTCTACCGTCCATCCCTCGTAGGTTTCCTTTTCAAAATTCTCAAACACAACATCTGCACATTTCACAGGCTCTTCAACAACACTTTTCTCGGCAGTACATTCAAGTGTAAAAAGTTTTTCAGCGCGTTTTGCACAAGTGCGGCGTAGAAAACCGCCGGCTTCGCCGGTATACAGGCAGACAGCATTCTCAAGCCATCCTCCTATCTCAGCCTCGACTGCAGCATTTCCAGTATTCTTTACCTTAAAGCTCATTACTGTCGCCGGAAGACTCGAATCATCCGTATTCAACGGAATATAGGGTGAGAATGCTTCGAGAGATATTTCGACAGGTACTTTCTCATCCCTGTAATTCACAAGTCCTATTGGATATTCGCCACGAAAGGTTATGTCTGAAAATCCCCTGTGATCCAGTGTGCGAACCTCCTCTCCAATTCGCAGGGCAAAGCCCTGTTCAAATGGAAAATCCGGCGCCGGCGGATTTGCATAATGGCCGGCACCAGTGCCAATATGCTTGTTGAAGATATCCCAGTGCCACAACCTGCCGTCGCCGCCGAGATATACCTGCCCCGCGCAGATTCCACCAATCGGCATCCCGACATACTTCAGGTTATCGCCCGTCAGAACCTCTGGCTTGCCGCGTTCAAAGAGCGACTTCACCCATGCCGGGTCGAGCTTCTTATCAACTGGAACCAGCTTGTCGAAATCAGCGCGTGAAAAAGGTCCGGCCATCACCGGCAATTGTGCTGCAAGTAATGCAACAGAGCCCGCCCCGGTAATTTTCAGAAAATCTCTTCGTCCAATAACGCTGTTACAGCTGCAGCTTCCCGAACACACATTCATTTTATTGTGGTCATTGCTCATAGTCGCTCTTCCTTTCTCTGCGATACATATCCCAGCCGTTCCGAAATCATTACCGCATGTTTACTCACAATCTGTCCATATTTCTTAAACTTGCCTGCCGGCAGGACAACCTCCTGTCCGCTGATCCAAATTGCTGCAACCATCCTCCCCGATCTGTCGAAGACAGGCGCCCCGACGCAGTGTATCCCGGCGAACTCCTCGGCTCTGTCCACCGCGTAGCCACATTGTCTGATCTTTGCCAGTTCCTGCCTGAACTTTGATTTATCTGTGATAGTCCGCTCGTTGAATCGGACAAACTTCATATGGTTCAGCAGGTTCTCCCGCTCCTCTTCAGGCAGAAAAGCAAGCATTACCTTGCCGGGAGCGCCACTGTGAAGAAAAAATCTCGTACCAAGATCCACGCTGACCTTGAAAGGATGCCCGCCGGGCGCCTGTTCAAGAATAACACCTTCGGCGCCGTATAATGTGCCGAGGTACGCCGTGCAATCAGTCACGTCGCGAAGTTTCCGAAGGCTTGCAATCGAATTCTCTATAAGGTTCTCATCACTTACAGCTGCAAGCCCGAACACCAGGAATTTCCTGGTTAACCTGAACTTCATTGTGTTCTCATTCCGAGTAATATAGCCGCTTTCAAGCAGGGTTGACGTGATGCGGAAAACCGAATTCTTTGGAATCTTCAGGGCAGCGGCAATCTCCGTCAGCGTTGCGCCGGCCGGCATGGTCGACAGATACTCGGCCACCCTCAATCCGCGCTCAAGTCCTGGAATCTGATATCTTCCGTGCTGTACAATCTTCATACTGGAGCGCCCTTCTAGTTTGATATATAAAACTAAGTTTATAATATAGAACAGGAAATATGTCAAATGTGAAAATATTCTTTTTGAATTTCAGGATTCGATGCCTGCAGGAATCTTCTATTCCAGTATTGCCGCCTGTGCCCGCACAAGATCGTGCAGGGTGAACAATCCTGTCACAGATTTACCATCGCCGGAAACCAGAACCATTCCCGAAGGAGATTCGATGATAAGGTTCTCGATTTCGTGCAGAGTCTGATCGCTTTTGCATATAACAGCACGCTCAATCTTTGGCTGCACACCCCTGGCCAATGCATGCTCAATCTCTTTCCTGGTGATGACTCCGGTCGATAATGAATCGATCTCCACAGGAAAACACCTGTATGGATGTTCCGATAGCATTTGCCGCAAAGCAGGTTCCGTAATGTCCCGGATAATGACTGGTTTGGAATTGGTTACGGCCGAAACCGGCATATTTCTCCACGCAGTAAGATCACGCGGCGGTTTGATCTTCGTCAGCTCATGCCCATCCTGCAGAAGAATTTCATCATAGAAGTTGTGCCGACAGAACGCATGGGCAACGCCCTGGCTGATTAGCGCTCCAAGCATGAGCGCCGGTACAAGATCAAACTGATGGGTCATTTCGAAAATCATAAGAATAGATGTGAAAGGCGCCCTCACTACAGCGCCAAAACAGGCGCTCATCCCGACAGCTGCAAGCACAAACTGATCGTCGCACGACAATCCTATCCAATCGCTCGAAAGACCTCCCAGGGCAAAACCTGTCATTGCTCCGATAAAAAGCGTCGGAGAGAATATACCTCCGCAACCTCCCCTGCCGTAACATACAATTGTTGCGCCAAGTTTAGCCAAGGCCAGTAATGCTGCCACACGCCAGCCAATGCCTTCTGTAAGGGCATCAGACAGATCGCCATAACCAAGTCCGAACACGCCGATTCTGCCCGTTGCAAAAAATACTGCCACACCAAGGCCCCATGCAAGCAAACCGCCCGTAACTGGCTGAAACCAGCCCGGAAAACGACTTTTGTGTTTCACCCTGTATCTTAAACTAAGTGACGCATTCTGAAAGAACACCCCCGCTATCGAGGCCATGAAAGCAACAATCGGCACAGCGATGTAGACATGCCACGATTTCACACCAACTGCCGGCATGAGAAATGCAGGCTGACTGCCCAATATGGCATGGACTACAAAAGCACCGGCAACTGAGGCAAGCACTACACTTCCAAGCAACCTGCTGTTCAAATCGCCGATAAGTTCTTCAAGCACAAACGTTATGGAGGCAAGAGGAGTGTTGAAAGCCGCGGCCAAACCTGCAGCGGAACCGACGGCAGTCGCATGGCGGAGTCTCTGTTTTGGCGTGCCAAGGTAACGGGCAAGACAGGAAGCCGTTCCTCCGGCAACATAAACAGACGGACCTTCCCGGCCAAGACTGGCCCCGCCACCAATACTGATAACACCCGCGATAAACTTGATCAGCACAGGCCGCAGATGAAGTAATCCAAGATCTTTCCAGTAAGCAGCTTTCAGTTGAGGAATCCCGCTTCCGGCAGCTTCCGGACTGAATGAACTAAGCAACAATCCAACAATAATGGATGAACCCGCCACCACGACGAAACTGCCGATGATAAAACCGCCAGGCGACAGCTGTACCATTCTGCCCCAAAGCGACGAGAAAAGTCTGTTCATGAAAATCATGAACGCAACTGCCGCCAAACCACCAGCTACAGCGTAGATACTCGTAACAACCGGCGTACGAATTTTCTCAGGGATCCTGTCAATCAACGGCATCATGGAACCAACGCTTCTTGTGCAATATGAAAATTACATATCTTTTTAAAATGAAATATTTCCAGCACAAATTTGATTCCTATGCCCCGGGAAACATTCATTGCTAAAATTGCACCACGTCTTCGTTATGGTACAAAGAGAGGAATAACAGGATATAGTCACGAATATGGCGGGTAATGAGGAAATTATTTTTTACATGTTCCCTGCCGTTTGCACCCAGTTTCTTTGCATATTCCTGGTCATTTAAAAGTTGTTTCAGGTAATATACTGTCCCGTCTATGGAATAAGTCAGAATGCCGGAAAACTTATGTGTGATCTGCTGGGGTATTCCCCCAACCGCACCCGCTATAACCGGCTTGGCCTTCCAAAGCGCTTCAGCTACAGTCAGACCAAACCCCTCCTTGAGCGACTTTTGAAGAACAACGGAAGAGGCCCTTTGCAAAGCATTAATCTCAATGTCACTGCCGGGCGGTAAAAGCAGCACGTGGATGTCGGGATCATCTGCGGCGGCATTCTGGACATCCTCAAGAACCTTCGCACCCTCAGGATCATCCGTGGCCCCTCCTCCGGCAAGCACCATCTGGCAGTCGACGTGTTTCTTGACTTTCCGGTACACATCAATAACGCCAACGGGATCCTTCAGATAATCAAACCTGGAGATCTGGGTGACAATGGGCCTCGAAGTATCTATACCATATCCCTCAACAATCGATTTGATCTCATCATCCGGCAAATCCCGGTTTTTATCGCTCAACGGGTCAATGGACGGAGCAATAAGTATCTGCGGAATATCAAGATGTCTGGAAAAAGCCTGCGCGGAGAAAACTGCACTATCGTACCTGTCAATGTAACCCCTCAGAAAAGCCTCAATCTGGGCCGTGGGCTGGGTAAAATCAATATGACAGCGCCAGACCCACTTTCTGCCAATCTCACTCTTCTTCTCTATCAAACCTATGGGCTGTGAATCATGAATGAACACAACATCTCCATATGACGCCATCTCTCCAGCGTTATCGGCATTGACCTGCTTGAAATAATCGAACTCCTCATCGGAAAATGTAACGTCCACACCATGCAGCGCATTATGAATCTTCTTTGTTATCAGGAAGAAGCGCTCATTACCCTTTATAACATCCCAGCGTGCATCAACTCCCAGCTGCTTCAGAAGCGGCACCATTCGTGAAAGAATTTCAGCCACCCCGCCGCCAACAGCCGTGGAATTAACATTCTGCACTGTTTTGCCCCGCAGTTTATCCGCCAGGATGAAAAGCTCCTCTATTACGCTTTCCCCTACGATAGATGCGTATTCACTGATGTTTCTTTGCGACATGATGCCTCACAAGCTCTGCTATGCGTTTTCTCAATCCTTCAAGCGTCATCGTGTAAGGATCCAGACGCGCCAGTTTCTGCGCCAGATCCTCCTCTCCGATCCCCTTGAACCACGCGACAAAATC
Source organism: Lentisphaerae bacterium RIFOXYA12_FULL_48_11 (assembly GCA_001804885.1). Taxonomy (GTDB): domain Bacteria; phylum Verrucomicrobiota; class Kiritimatiellia; order UBA8416; family YA12-FULL-48-11; genus YA12-FULL-48-11. The sequence goes on along the minus strand of MHBM01000234.1, from coordinate 36,332 downwards.
ACTTCCCTCTTTCTTAAGGCGAAGCGGCGCCTCGAACATATGAAAATACAGCGAATGAACCGTAACCTTCTGGATCTGGTCAAGAAATTCATGAAGGTTACCAGCCTCATGGTTGGTCGGAAAAACAAACGTCTGGCAACTCCTGAAATAGAACTCCTGGCCTTCTGTACACATGGCCGTATCATGCCTGCTCGAAGCATGAGCTGTTATCACCTCGATGAAAGCCTGCCTTAGACTCTCTATCTTCATAAAAGAAATCGTGTCAACGCTTGCAATCGCCTCGGAAAGCTTTGCCTGGTTCAGGATATTCCCGACCCAGTAGGCAAAGTCATTCGGCGGTTCCGGCGACAGGTAGTGATGCTGCTGAAGGAAGCGATGTGTATGGTAATATATTGAAGAGCCGGGAACGGTCCTTATACCCTCCAGTAATTCTCCGATATTGTGCGCCTTCTGCCCCAGTACTTTAACGAGGTGCGCCTGTGAATAAAATCTGAACGGTGTAGTCATAATGACCCTTTACAATCAACCACATCATTATTGAAGCATCGACTATCGTCAAGAACACAGTCCGACGGAACAGCATTTTATTTCTTTGCTGATTCATACCGCTTTACAGGCGGGAACATTCCTGTAAACTGAGAACAATATCAGGATAATGGAGCAGCAGAATGATGGAACAGGGTAGATTGTTAACCAAGCTCGCCGATGGTACCATACGGCAGGTAAACCCGTTTACCGGAACCGAAATACTGACTATCCCCGGTCGCTCGGAAAGACCGGCGGCAAACAACGTTCCCTCCCCGCAAAAAGTCGAGAAAAGAAATCCCGAGGATTACTGCGACCTATGCGAAGGAAAATACTTCAACACCCCGCCAGAGAAAGAACGGCTGATACCAAAGGATTCCGGCTATGTTTCCATGAAGGATCTGTCCGCAGGTGAATTATCCCTTTCGCAACCGCTTTTCCGGCGTATTCCAAACCTCTTCGAGATATTCACCTATGACTACTGGCGAGAAAATTTCGGCACTACTCTGAGCCATGAAAACGAACTCCGGAAGAAAAGATATCTGGCCGACAATGACAGCCGGCACCATTTGCTCAACGTAATAGATCTGAAACTGACACGAACAGGTCGTGATCCCTCCAGCGTTGACGAAAAACAGAAATTAGCCATGGCCGACGCCTTTTTCGGAGGAGGACATGAATTGATCGTGGCCGGCAAACACTACGTCGGTGAGTCATGGCCGATACCAAGGCTTTATTCATCAGGCGAGATGTCTCCCGAGGAACATTTCCATTTCTTCAAATTCACAATCAGCGGCATGGCGGCATGCTATGACGTAAACCCGGCTGTCAGGTATGTCGTTGTCTTCCAGAACTGGCTGAGACCTGCAGGCGCATCATTCGATCACCTCCATAAGCAGATTGTCGCCGCAGACAGGCATGGTCCTGTCATCGAACAGATGCTGAATGCAGCACGCCGGAATCCGGATATATTCAGCGAACTCGGTCCCGTAATGGCCCGGGAACTCCGCCTCCTGATAGCAGAGAATGAACATGCGCTCGCTTTCGCCGACATCGGACACATTTATCCTACCGTAACGATCCAGTCAAAAAGCAGAACCTGCGATCCATGCAGATTCAACGACGATGAACTCCGCGGCATGTCGGACCTCGTTCATTCCGTGCATCGCGCGATCGGAGGATCTACATCCTGTAACGAAGAATGGTATTATGCGCCAAGGGGAGCTGGCATCTCAATGCCCTGGCGCATAAGCATCAAGCAGCGGATCAACACTCCTGCCGGGTTTGAAGGTGTCACAGGAACATACATAATCCCAATCGATCCCATCAACCTGCGAAAGCAACTTCTTCTCCGTCTGCCGGGTTGTGTCGTGCCGTAGCATAACTCTACCGGAACCGTTTTCAGGATTGTCTCACTGCATGATCTACTTCCATTTTCCATCGGATATAACAGCGTAATTACAGCCTCAGTACACAGAGTCTTCAGCTTTTCACGTCGCCGGTTCAAACCAGATCAAGATAGTGTGTATACAACTCTTCAGTCCTTCTTTGACATACGGGTTATGGGGCTCTAATCTTGTTGTAAATGGAGTTAATTCTTTTGGCTGAGTCTGTAAACAGAAATGTCGGTAATTCATCAGGCTCCAGACCACACGTTGTGCCAGGCGAAATTCTCTTTACCGTTGACACCTCCTCAGTCTCTATTGCAAATTACCATTTCAATGAGATAAGAGGTATCCTATGAGTGATTTCTATCAGAGTGGTCCTGTAACTGCGCTTCCACGACTAGTGCCTGATGCAAATGAATATCTCGAGAATCACATTCTGGCACTGACCGCGAAGTTCCCTGTCTCCCTGGTGTTACCAATGGTTCCGGGTGAGATGAACCGCCCCGCATTGACCACTATTCTTGAAGAGTTATCCAAAACAAGGTATCTTGATTCCCTTGTGATCTCCCTGAATAAGGCGACTCTCGAGGATTATCGCCGTACGTTGGAATTCTTCGCACCGTATCCGGGCAAGTTTGTGATCGTATGGAGCGAGTCTCCGGCCATCAGCCATTTCTTCCAAACGCTCGAGGGAGCGGGGCTTAACATCGGCACACCGGGCAAGGGTCGAGCCTGCTGGCTGGCAATGGGATATCTACTGGCCGAGGAAAAGGTAGACTACATGGCTTTCCAGGATGCGGACGTGGTCAATTTCAGCCGGGAAATGCTGGCAAGGCTGATCATGCCTGTCTTGAACCCGATTGTAGACTACGATTTTGTCAAAGCTTACTACGCACGTGTGACAGATCGTCTTCACGGTCGGGTTACACGTTTGTTTGTCTCTCCCTTGCTCGCCGCCTTTACACGCCTGATTGGACAGGAACCCTACATCCGCTATCTCTCCTCATTCCGTTACCCGTTGTCGGGCGAGTTCGCCATACAGCGTGATCTTGCATCCAGAATGCGGTTGCCATCGGATTGGGGCCTCGAGATTGTCTCGCTGTTTGAGGTACACCGGCACCGGGCTCCGGTACGGATTTGTCAAGTGGAGATCGCGGACCACTACGAGCACAAACACCAGGACCTGTGCGCTAATGACGCTTCGAAGGGACTGAACCGCATGGCCATAGACGTCGGTACTCACCTGTTGCGGACACTGGCCGCATCCGGAATCGTTCTCTCCAGTGGCTTGCTCGAAAGCCTGCTGGCCGCCTACCAGCGGGAGGCCGAGGATGCTGTCGCCGACAGCTATGCGGTATCGACCATTAACGGCCTTAAATTCGACAGGCACGAAGAGGAGGTCAACGTTCAGACATTTGTCGGGGCTCTACGCGCCGCGATCACTGAGTTCCACAAGGATCCGGTTGGTCCGCCTCTGGTTCCCAACTGGGCACGCGTGTGGTCAGGCGTAAGTAATTCCGGATCAATGTTACTAGAAGCTGTCAAACGCGGCCCTGAATGACACGAGAAAGCCATGAACAAGGTCAACTCACCACCCAAGATACTTGTGGTTACCGACCTTGACGGGACACTGCTGGACGAGAAGACTTACGAGTTTACAGCCGCAGGCGAGGCGCTTGCCTTGCTGCGTAAACG
>MHBM01000234.1:0-32716 GCA_001804885.1 Lentisphaerae bacterium RIFOXYA12_FULL_48_11 | reverse complement strand
TCGGCACCGCTACGGGTACAAAGCCTTTCACCTTCCAGCTTGGCGTAGCCCGCGCCCTGCTTGTAACACGCCTGGCAGAAATCGCGGCCAGAACAGGCACAAAACTCAAGGGTTTCTCGGAAATATCGCTCGAAGAACTTGCCCTCATGACAGGACTTGCACCGGCAGCTGCCAGGCTCGCTGCCGACCGCGAGTACGATGAACCTTTTCTTGTCGAAGACAATGCCGCCGTACCGGCGATTGTCGAGGCAGCACGCGAGCAAGGGCTGGTCGTAACGCGAGGAGGACGTTTCTGGCATCTTTCCGGCCCCTTGGACAAGGGTAAGGCGCTGCGCGTCCTGCTTGACTGGTTTGCTGAACGCGGTCTCCTGCCGGTTACCATCGGTCTCGGCGATTCTCCAAACGATATATCTTTCCTCCGGGTTGTAGATCACCCAATTCTGGTGCCACGCCCTGATGGCAAGGTCGATCAGGAGCTGGCGGGCTCATTCCCGACGGCAGAAAGCGCCCCCTGTCCCGGCCCGGAAGGATGGAACATTGCAGTGATCACAGCCTTGCAACAGGAAGAATAAGCCACACTGAAATCATGTTTGCCATTGACACCTGTTTAATTACTGGGGCACCTTTCACTGCAAGAGATTTAACATGAATGATTACATTACACTTTCTTCGGGTATAGTATTAGCCGGCATCGGCGGTGAGTTGTTCGTACGTGGCGTGGTGAAATTGGGGCGATGGGCGCGAATCTCGCCCGGTATCGTAGCTGTAACGTTCGCCGCATTTGCCACATCCAGCCCGGAATTTTCCGTGGGTATCAACGCGGCGCTGGCGCGGGCGCCCCAGATTTCACTCGGCGACGCTCTTGGCAGCAACGTGGTAAATGTGGGCCTGATCCTTGGCCTCGCTCTTGTCATCGGCGGGATGCGCGCGACACGCACGGAAGTAAAACGGGACTTCCCGGTTGCGCTGATTGTACCAGTCATCATCGGTGTAATGACCATTGATGGCTTAGTGTCCCGAATCGACGGAATAATATTACTGGCAATCTTCACCGGATGGTTGATTGCCGTAGTTCTGGAAGCACGGCGGCAGCGTAACGCGGCTGAGAAAGTGATCGAAGAACATCGGCATTGGCTCTCTATCATATTCAGCACTGTCGGACTGGGGTTACTGATCCTGGCCGGACGCTTAATAGTTACCGGAGCAACCGGCATCGCAGCTGCCTGGGGACTGGGAACATTCGTAGTAGGGGCTGTGATTGTGGCTGTCGGAACATCGGTCCCGGAACTGGCGACCGCAGTTATCGCCAAAATCAGAGGACATGACGAGATCGGCCTGGGAACTATTCTGGGCAGTAACATTTTCAACTGCCTGTGGATTATCGGGATAGTTTCTATAATCTGTCCCATTGTTATTTCGTTCCGCGAGGTGGCGATGGCATTGTCATTTGGTATTGCGACAGTCATACTGACCTATCCAACGCGGAACGGAATGATCAGCCGATGGCGCGGAATGGTCCTGCTTGTATTGTATATTGTTTATGTTCTTATAACCATAAAACCTGCCAACCACATATAGCGACCGGTCAAGTCGCAAAGAAATTTCTATAGCCAATGCACATTTCATAGAGTACATTACATCAAATAAAATTAATTCGCAGAGGTCACAAGCATGGATAAACCACTTTTCTTCTCAACACCTGCCGTCTGGGCTGGAACATTGGCGTCTATTTTATTTATCGGAATTATTGATCTTTCCCTGGGCTACGAATTCAGTTCATTCCTTTTCTACTTCCTGCCGATTTCAATAACAGGATGGTACCTGGGTACATTGCAGTCATTTGTATCAGCCACAGCATCCGCAGTTATCTGGTTCCTTTCCGACACTCTTTCAGGACACACGTACAGTAATTCTGTCGCTCCTTTTTGGAACACAGCAATCCGTTTAATCGCCTTTATGTTTGTAGGTTGGGCTATCGCCAAGATCTCAAGAAAGCTCAAGAAATCTCAGGCAGAAGTCAAAATACTTGAAGGTCTTCTTCCAATCTGTGCCCAATGTAAAAAAATTCGAGACGAGAACGGCGTCTGGCATCCGATAGAACAATATATCAGCAAACGTACAAATGCCGAGTTCACGCACGGATACTGTTCGGAATGCGGAAACAAGCTCATGATTGAAGCAGGCCTTGACTACAGATTGCCCGAATCACAATATGCGAAGGATAATAAGAAACCATGACCTGCCTGATTAACCGCATCATTCGCTTAAACGCGACAGCATCATGTATTATAGAAAGAATCGCTAATGAAAAAAAAGATACCTCAAACCTCAGAATTAAACGGAATCTCCCTTTCTGAAGGCATTGCCATCGGCAAGGCATTTATTTACAACGATATACTAACAAGAGATGTCTCTTCTTACAAAATTGCCAGAAAAAACATTCCGTACGAACTGAAAAGAATTGTGACAGCCATAGGCGATGTTAAGAAAGAATTGTATAAACTTGGCAGATCTATATCGCACAACGTAAGTTCTTCCGATGGTTCCATATTTCTGGCACAGAAGGCCATGCTTGAGGATGCCAGTTTTCTGTCTGAAATCCATACCGAACTGCAAAAGAGTCTGATGAATGCAGAGCAGGTCGTTAAAAATGTATTCCGAAGATATATAAATCGTTTCAGCGACGCCACCAGCGAAACCATAAAAGCAAAAGCAGACGACCTTCGTGATATTCTACGCAAAGTGTTAAGAAACCTCATGGGTATTAATACAAGTGTTCTGGAGAAACTCCCTGCTAACGCCATTGTTGTTACAAGACGACTGCTGCCGTCTGATACTATTCATATTGATAAACGCAATGTTGCCGGTATCGTAATACAAGAGGGAAGCGTGCATTCTCACAGCGCCCTTCTTGCCCGCTCACTTTCCATACCGGCTGCATGCAGCGACGGCAAATCCCTGGATTTTATAAATGAAGACGATCGAATAATCGTTGACGGTTCATCTGGCAGTATTCTCTGCAACCCTTCTTCCGCAATGCTGACTTCTTACAGAGAAAAACACCGTCTATTGTCCGGTAAACAAAATCGCGACACCAGAATTGTAAAGAACCACGTTAAAACAAGCCGAGGCAAAACAATTATAATCTATGCAAATGCCAGCAATCACTCTGAAGTTTCACAGGCAGTCCTACAGGGTTGTGACGGAATAGGCCTTTTTCGAACCGAATCTCTGTATTTAGAAAGCAAAACAATGCCGACAGAGAAAGAGTTATATGACAAGCTTCGGCACGCACTGGCTGCAACAGAAAATCTCAAGGTTACTCTTCGCGTACTTGATATCGGAGGCGATAAGAAATTACCATATTTTGACACCGGTGACCCCATCAGCCCTTTTCTCGGACTTAGAGGGATTCGCATTCTGCTCAAGAACCCTGATATCCTTTCAACTCAGCTTAAGGTCTTCGTAAGACTGGGAAATAAATTCAACATCCGCGTCCTTCTTCCCATGATTACCCTTGCAGAAGAAATAACCACCGTGCGAAAAATGCTTGACGAGTACTGCCAGAAATACGCACCACATAGGAGAAAGAGAATGGAACTTGGCGCAATGATAGAGACGCCTGCAGCTGTACTGGCAATTGATAGAATAATTAAAGTTTCCGATTTTGTAAGTATTGGCACAAACGATCTCACACAATATGTAATGGCAGCAGGTCGAGAAAGTCCCGAAGTTGCATCTTATTTTGACAAAGGTGCTGAACACATGTTTACCATGGCCAAGATGGTGGCAGATGCAGCCAGAAAATCAGGCAAAGAATGTAGTGTTTGCGGAGAAATGGCTAATGACAAATTGCATCTTGAACATTTTGTAAAAGCCGGCATATCCCACTTCAGTGTATCACCTTATCGTATTCCCGATTTGAAAAGGAATATAAGAAATCTGTAACCATATGATTCGACATGTACCTGAATGAACGAAATAGAAATATTTGTAGTGATAATTATTCTTCTGATGGGTGTTCCCGATCTATGTGAAAAACTGGGCCGTCCATCCCTGGCTTATATCATCTATCTCACCGCTGGGTTCATTATTGGTCCCATGATGACGGTCAAGGCCCAGAATCTGCTCATCGACGTCGGCAATTTCGGGTTCATACTGTTGCTCTTCGGCATAGGTCTCGAAATCGAATTGCCCAAGATAAAGGATCTGGCCCTGGCCGCCAGAAAAGCACTGAAATGGACATTGTTGCAATATCCTGTGGTATTCACACTTGCACTGGTTGCTGATTTATCATATTCCGAAGCATTCCTCGCAACAGTCGCAGTATCTGCATGCTCGCTCGGGATGGCATATCCCGCATTGCAGCAGATGACGGAAATTAGTCAGGAAAGAAAAGAGGCACTGCTCTTCATTATGACCATTCTGGAAATTCAGGCTGTCATAATACTTTCAGGAGGACAGGCTTTTTCATCACACGGTTTTGGTATTCGTTTCATATTTCAGCTTATCGGTATCGTAGTTGCAGTGATGCTGGTTGGATTGCTTGCCAATCACCTCACCCGATTTCTTGAGATCCTCATTGAAAAGACAATACGCTGGAAAGCACAGATAGTTGTTCTCTTTGTGCTGATCATCGCAGGGACAGGTGAACGGCTCGGATTATCATCGCCCAAGACAGCGTTTTTCCTCGGCCTCTTTATAAACAGAGCCACCGGCGAGGGACTCGGACTGCAGAAACACCTCGCACCAGTCGGAAGCCGACTTCTGATCCCGGCCTTCATGGTTGGACTTGGCGCAAGGATTCCTCTCGAACTGGCCTTTTCAAAGGCCGGGTTTCTTGCCCTCTGTTCTGCGGTTTTCCTTCTGGCGTACCGTCAGAAAACTCAACATATGCTCTTGCCTGCAGAGGGACAGAGCAGGGCATTCCTGCTTTTGAGTCCCAACCTAACCATGATTGCACTGGCACTGCAAACGCTCGAACAAAACTCCACAAACGAATCATCCCTGATATGGCTGGCATTCATGGGTCTGTTTATTACTCTGTTCTCGATACTTGGACTTCCAAAAGCAAATACTCAATTTGATGACCAAGCTTACGGATCACCAGTCAAATCCGGTCCACCTTAACAGTTCTTACCCGGTTTTTTCCGCAAATCTTAGAATCTTCTTTAGAAACAGGTATGTTTCATCCGTATTCTCCAGGTAATACTCGGCCCTGGTTTTCCTGTCGCCACCAACACGAACGGTAATGCCCTTTCCCCGAAGAATCCCGAAAACCGACTCGTCCGTGTAATCATCACCGACATAAATACCGATATAAGAACCATCCGCACCCTTTGCGGCAAGCCTGGAAATAAGCCATAGAACGACCCTGCCCTTGTCCCATTGAATCGCCGGCGAGAATTCCACTACTTTCTTGCCTTTAGACATCCTGATTTCACCCGATTTTATGAAGGATGAGGAAACATCTCTCAGGATACCGCGAATTCTTTTCAGAGCGCCTCTCTTAACGTTTCGATAATGAACCGCCACACAACCATTCTTGTCCTCTATCAATATCCCTTCCACCGTCTTCAAACAGCGAGACAGAGTTACACGCAGTCTCTTCAGACGTATTCGACATGTAACGGGTATCTTGTAATGCCAGTTCAGGCGCGGACCCGCAACCTGTTGACCATGGTTTCCGGCATAAAACACCCCAAATAGATTAACTTTTCGAGAAATGTCGCAGAGCTTTCTCCCGCTTATAACAGCCAGCGTTACTCTACGTAACACCAACAGTTTTTTTAACAACGCCCTGGTTTCAGCGGGTAGGCTTGCCTTCTCAGGTGTGGAAGCCAGCGGAGCAAGAGTTCCGTCAAAATCGAGGAATAACAGCACTTTTTTCCCTGCAAGCCGATTTCTTATCCGACGCCAGCATTTTATGGCATTATACATACCGACCTTGTTTTCACTGGAACTCCATTTTCAAAAGCTGGAGATAACAAATCCTGCAAGCCACTGGAACACGCTCTACCCGGTAATAATTCCGTGGATTAATGCATTGCCGAAGCGGTTCCCTTGCCGGCATTCCCGGCTCCTTCCTGCCGGTAGTTGATCGCCGTGATAGGATAAGGAATAACTATTTTCTCCTGCATGTAACGCGCATGCAAAGCTTTTATGAATTCATGCTTTACAAGATACTGATCCACAAATTCCTTCCCCCTCATGATCACTGAAAAACCGATACTGAAATCGCCAAAAGTCTTGTAACGGATAAAAGGCTTGAAATCAGGAACCCCGCCAGGCACCGTTTTCATAATTTCAGTTGCAGTCTCAATGGTCACCCTTTCCACATGCTTAAGGTCACTGTCATAATGAACCCCGACATCCACAAGCACGGCCAACTCCTTGTCAGGAAAATAGTAATTGGTGATTATTGTCTGGGCTAACTTGGAATTCGGAACCATAATCATATTGTTGGCAAGCATCCGGATTTTTGTTGAACGCCAGTTTATATCCGTGACATATCCCTCCTCGCCCGACTCAAGTTTTATGTAATCGTTCACGCGAATCTGCTTGCTGGCAATTATGTAAAATCCCGCAAAGATATTGGCCAGCGTTTCCTGAAGACCAAGCGCTACGGCAAGCCCGCCAACACCCAGAGTTGTAAGAAGCGGCGTAATGGAAAGCCCAAGGCTGCTCAAAATTATCAGTCCGCCAATAATAAAAATAACAACATTGAGGGCATTGCGCGAAAAAGAGGAAAGCTGGTATGGAGCGTCGCTCCGTTCGGCATATGATGAGATCATCTTGGAAGATATGCCCGATAAGACAAGCGTAACCGACAAAACTCCCAGGACAAACAACGTTTTGGCAATAGCCGAAGACCAGCCAGCCGGAATATCCAGAACAAACATGCTGAAATAAATGCTGAGCATTACACACCAGAGAATAGACGGTGTTTTAACTGCCGTAATAACAATGTCGTCAAACTTTGTCTCCGTCCTGCCCGCAAGCGAAGAAATACGTTTTATAATGAAATGGCGTACCGCCAGCGTCAGGAACAGAATTACAATCAAAACCGACCCGTATAAAATCAGCGCGTTAAACTCCAGCGTAAGTATTTCTGATATATTGGTCATATTCCTCATCCAAACTTATTTAATCACCATACACGCCAATTACAAGATTCCTTTTTCAAATAAAGTATGCTGCGTATTTTCCGCCCCTTGGCGGATCCACCGCTGGTGGATATCTTGTTCTTACAACGAAACAAAAATACGGTCTTCAATTTACCAACAGATGTATTATCCGGACTGCATGCCCCTTGCTCTTCGTATCCGTATCCTTCGAAACTCTCAACACCATCTCATGCTGCCCCGGCACCAGCTCCGCATTCAGCACCTGCGCCCACGGCAGATGCAGCGAGCCGCTCCATTGCGTGTAAAGATTCCTCAACGCAAATGGCCCGCCATCAATGCTGTACTCCACCATCCCTGCATCCAACCCGGCCGCCACAAAAATACCGACCCCCGTCCCTTCAAACTTCAGCTTCAATTCCGACCCAGGCTTCTCCGACACAAGCGCAGGCACATTCACAAAACCTTTCCGTGTACCAGTCTTATCGGCAGGCTTCCAATCCGGAATTATTGTCCAACCCTCGCCCAGAACTGCCTGCTTCAAATCAACCAGCTTTCCACGGAAATAACTTTTCTCATCCAGCGGTTTCACGGGCATCTTACAATCTTTCAGCACGGCATCTGCCGGTAAAGCCTGCTTCCACGCGTCATCAAACAAACGCTGGATCGACTTGTTGTACAGCTCATGCCCGAACGGCGAAGGATGCAGATTCTTGAAATCCTTTTCCCACGTAAACTCACCTGCATGAATCCGTTCCGCAACTTCCTTCGCCAGGTCAATTGACGGCACTCCATAATATTCGGCGACTTTCTCATGGCATTCGATCACAACAGGCACTTTCCCCTCGTTGATTACCTTGATCTTGTCCGGATCGACAAACTGGAGCATGATGATGTCCATCTTCGGATTAGAAAGCCTGGCCTGCCTTACAACACCTTCCATTCCCCGCACCATCTCAACCGGAGTCTGGCCATTGGTCTCGTCATTTACAGCAGCCTCCACGAACAACAGATCAACCTGTCCATTCATCAGTACATCACGGCTGAACCTGAAAGAATGCGGAGTCGAACCAAGCGAGGAAATACCGGCAGCTATGAAATCAAATTTCGTCTGTGGAAATTTTTTCTTCAGATTCTCGCAGACAAGATCGCGCCAGCCACCGCCAGCCGTTATCGATCCTCCGAGAAAAGCCACCCGGGCCTTTTTCTCCCGTTCAAATTTTACCCGGCAGTTCGCCAGTCCGTCCCTCAACTTAAAATAGTCATAACCATAAGGTGTCTTCTCCTCCAGCATCGCCGACTGGTCAAATCCAGGGGTATTGCGGAGTATAAAGTTAACGATCTTTGCAGGATCCTTCAGGCTGTGGGGATGATGATCACAGAACGGCTTGCCGATAACCGTAATCGGTCCACCCATCTTCTCGTAACGTTCTTTAATAATGAGAGTATTTTCATCAAATGGAACAACCTTGTCGGTCAACCCGCATACGCTGAGGATCGGTATCTTTGCCTTCGCCAGAGGCTCCAGGTTATCTATCGGGTTAAGCTTGTATGCCAACGCCTGCTCTTCGGTAAGGCCATATACTTTCAGACAGCGCTCCCAGTCACCCTTTGATCCCTTGCCTTTGCCCTTCCCTCCCGGCCAGCTCTTAAAATCACAAACAGGTGCATCAACGTAGAGAGCGGCAATCTTGTCTGGATTTCTTGCTGCCCAGTTGAAAGCAAATAGACCACCGCGGCTGAATCCTTCCGGTACCGTCTTAACCGAAAGGCCATACTCCTTTGTCATGTGGGCATAAAACTTGTCCATGTGGTCCAGCGCAACCGGCGCACCATACATGTTCTGCACATCCATGTAGGCAACATGAAAACCTTTGCCGAGCAGTGCAACATCACCCTGCGGCTCGTGCCCGAAAAATTCCGTACGCCACGCCCACGGCTTGCCCTGCGCCGGCTCCTTCGGGATAACAACAAAACACTTCCGTCCATCTACGACAAAATCATGCTTCTCGAATCCATTCCATGCCGACTTCTTGACAGCAGCATCATCGGCTGAAATCAGCATTACAGGAAATAACAGGACGCCAAGTATTGATAAGAATTTGCTCATGCGACTCCTTTGTTTTCTGAAAGAATGACTGAGAATATATTACGAACACAGAAAATGACCAGATAAATAGCCTGCAAACATCAAGCCGATCCCGGCCCGACCGACTTTTCAAAGAAGCAGATTGATATAATATAGCAAAAGATATCCCGGCGTAGTATGTTTTCGCCTTATAGTAAAAGGATCGTGGCAGATGCCGCTTAAACTACATTTTCTTGGCTGGGATGGTCCGGTTGTCGATAAGGTCACAGATTATCTGATTGGCAACAGGCAGGGGCCGGAACCTATTGATTTTCACGACACTCTCATCATTGTCCCTACCCTCCAATCCGGTCGCCGCCTGCGTGAAGTAATGGCACTGCGCTGTACAGAACGCAAATCCGTAATGCTTTCTGCAATGATCGTAACCCCGAACCATTTCATTTCCACAGGAATCTCCGGCCCTGATACAGCCAACCCATCAGCTTCAAAGATCATCTGGAGCAAGGTACTTGCATCCGCCGACCTCGCCATTTATCAGCACCTTTTCCCCGGCAAATCAATACGCAGCGAAACCGACAGATTCATGTGGTCACTCAACACCGGTCAGATAATCGATACACTGCGTCAGGAACTTGCTGATGGAGGCTATACAATCACAGACGTTCTGGAGAAACACTCCGAAGAGCTTGAGGAACTCGAACGATGGCATGACCTTTCAAAGCTGGAGAAACTCTATCTTGATGAACTTGCCAGCCTGAATCTCAAAGATGTCTGCATGACAAAAATAAGGCTGGCAGATTCTCCCGAAATTGATGCAGCCATCAGGAGAATTGTTGTTGCATGTGTTCCCGATCCATCGCTTCTTGCCATCCGCTCACTTGAGAAAATCGCCAAACAAGTCACTGTGGATATCCTCGTGCATGCACCGGAAAAGGAAATAAATAACTTCGATAGCTGGGGCAGGCCCATTCCCGAAAAATGGGTGAAAATGAACGTGGAAATACCCGGGTGGACTGAAAATGTTTACGTCGAGGCTGACCCGTCGGCACAAAGTATACGCGTAAGAACAACAATTGAAAATGCCACCGTATTCGGGCCACTGGATATAACAATCGGAGTTCCTGACACTTCCGTCATTCCATTTCTCAAGAAGGATCTGCTTTCCTTGAATATGCCCGCTTTCGATCCTTCAAACATCCCATTTGATACTCACACGCTTGGCAGGTTGATCGCATACATGTTCAATCTTCAACAACTGCCCATATACGAATCCACAGCCAATCTGCTGCGTCACCCCGCGTTCCTGAGTTATTTGAAAGAAAAACATGAACTTTCAAGCCGGGAGCTTCTCAGCCAGATGGACAGATTCCAGAATTTTTATCTTCCCCATTCATTTGAGAGAATGCTCGACCCTTTTGAAAAGAATCCTAAAGGAACCCATGACCCGCATGATGACTTCACCATCCTCGGCAAGGCTCTTCTGGTAGTGAAAGATTTCCTCGAAATGTTCCAGAAAGAGAAATTCGAACAGGCCTGGCGCTTTTTCCTCAAGGAGATTTACGCAACACACGAAATAGACAAGTCAAAGGTCCACGACAGGGATTTCGAGAACGCCGCCGCCATCGTTGAAGAAACGTTGAGGGAATTGAGGTATACACCGGAAAGCATTGTTTCGCTTACAGGGAAACAGATTGCGGCGGTTTTCATGCGCCGGCTCAACGAACAGAACTTCCACCGCGAGCGTACCGATGAAATCGTCGACCTTCAGGGCTGGCTGGAACTGCCATGGAGCGATGCGCCTTTCATGCTGATTACCGGAATGAATGAAAATCTTGTGCCAGGCGGCAGCCTTAGCGATGCATTCCTGCCGGACAGCCTGAGGGTCAAACTGAACCTGCGTCACGATCTTGCCCGCTTCGGCCGTGATATTTACCTGATGTGCTCAATGATCGAAGCCCGGAAGAAAAAAGGCCGGATCTGTTTTATCTCAGGAAAGACCGGAATGACTGGTGACCCGCTCAAGCCTTCCAGGCTCATGTTCCGCTGCAAAGACGAAGAACTGCCAGGAAGAACCGAATTGTTTTTCACGGAACGGCACGATGAGAAACCACGCCCCGGCTCGGAAGTGCTCTTCAAACTGAACCCATCTGCCGCCAGGGATAGAGAGATGCCGGACAAAAGAAGAATCAATGTGACAACATTTAAGGATTATCTCGAATGTCCCTTCCGATTCTATCTCAAGCGTGTACTCAAAATGGAGGAGAGCAGCGACGAAAAAACCGGCATGGATGCGATGGATTTCGGAAACATCATTCACTTTGTCCTGGAACGGATGGGCAAAGAAGACAAGCTCTGGGCCTGCCCCAGCCCGGATGAACTGTCAACATCACTCGAACAGCTGGCCAGGCAGTATGCCACAACAAGATACGGTTCACCTTTGCCACTGGCAGTACATGTCTCGCTTGAATCCGCAATACAGAGATTGAGTGCATTTGCATGCCGCCAGGTTACCCTGACCCGCGAAGGATGGAGGATCATTACCGTGGAACACAGAATCAGCGCATTTCCATACCATCGCGGATTCCAGATAACCGGGAAGATCGACAGGATTGACAAGAATGAAAACACCGGGAAAATCCGGATCATAGATTATAAGACATCGGACTCGGCAGACGAACCGGCCTCTGCCCATACCGGCACCCGAAAACCGGATGCCCCTGAATACAATTCTGTCTCTATAACCGGCAAACGAAACACTTCGCAGAAGAAATGGAACAACCTTCAGCTCCCGCTTTATCACCTGCTCTACACCGGCAAAGAGGAATTCGATCCAAACATTGAACTGGCCTATTTCAACCTGCCCAAGGCAATCAGCGATACCGGCTTAAGCATCTGGAATAATTTTGATACCGAGACAATGTCTTCAGCCATCAGATGCATCAAGGGAGTAATCGAGGATATTGATGGCTGTAAGTTCTGGCCACCGGCAGCAAGGGTAAAATACGACCCGTTCGAAAGACTTTTCATTCATGAACCGGAAGATAATTTCGAATCAGATCTGAAAGTAAAATGAGCAGAAATAAACCAGGACATCTGGCGATAAGCGCCTCGGCCGGGTCAGGCAAAACCACCCGCCTGGCCCAACGCTATATCAGCCTTCTCGCAGACCCGGAAAAACAGGTAACGCCCGGCAGGATCTGCGCCATGACTTTTACCCGCAAGGCCGCAGGCGAGATTTTCGACAGGATCGCAGACAACCTCCGCAGGGCTGCTTCCAGCGACAAATCCATCGCTGAGGAAGCCCTGAAGAAACTGAATATGCCCCACCTGGCCCGGAAAGATTTTCTCAAGATGCTGCGGCTCTTCCTGGACAATCTTCACAGGGTCAATATAGGCACAATGGACAGTTTCATCGTGAGCGTCGCAAAGGCTTTTCCTCTTGAGCTTGGTATCCCCATGGATTTCCAGGTAGCTGATGCGGACGGTACGGCAGCAAACGAAAACAGGAAGACCGTGCTGGCAGCTCTTCTCGTACCTTCAGTAATGAAGAACAGCGTACAGAAAAGTTTCCTTGAAGCATTCAAGCTTGCAACCTTTGGACAGGAGGAAAAGAATTTCAGCGACCTGCTGGACAGGTTCATTACTTCGTACCACACAAAATACCGGCTCTGCCCCGATCCCGACCGCTGGGGTAACGAAGAGACTATCTGGGCCGGCAAGGGATATCCATGGAAATTCGCCGGTGATAAACTAAACACGTATGGAGACACAGCCCTCAGGTGGATTGACTCCAGAAAGAGCATGGCCGACAAAGATTACCTGAAGTTCCTGAGCCAGCTTGAGGACACTGTAAATGCCCTGTCAAATTACGGCCCGACAACTCCGTGGAATGAGTCTTTTGACGGCACAGTCGGAAAAAGAGTAATTGAACAGATACTGAACGGGGAATCTAAAACACTACTGATCAAATACGGAAAGAAAGAACACGAAATTGATCATGATGCGGCAAAGGCCATCAACAGGCTTGTACATAATCTCGCCGCAGTAGAAATCAACCACGTATTAAAACGAACCAGGGGAATCTACGAACTGCTTTCACACTACGATACCGCCTACGAAGAAATTACAAGGCAAACCGGCAGGTTCAGTTTCTCCGACCTGCAGTATCTTCTCGCGTTCGGCGACAAGGCTGGTAAAGGTCCACACATAAGCCGCAACAGCGGCAGCTCCGAGAAACTTTACATAGACTACCGCATGGATTCCCGACTTGATCACTGGCTGCTCGATGAATTCCAGGACACAAGCGATATGCAGTGGAGAATCTTTGAAAACCTGATCACTGAAATCATCCAAGGCTCGCCTGAAGGTTATGAGAGAAGCTTCTTTTATGTCGGTGACATCAAACAGGCAATCTACAGATGGCGCGGCGGAGATCAGAAACTGTTCAGCGAAGTCCTGGAAAAAAATAAAACCATCAGACTTGAAACCATGGCGAAAACATACCGGTGCTCACCACAGGTAATTGATGTGGTAAATAAAGTTTTCTCAGAACTGCCGGGTGTTCTTCCCGGAAAAACAATCCGGGAATGGAAGAAGAAAGAAGTATGGGAAGAACACGAAACACACAAGACAACCCAGCCTGGTTATGCAACAGTCCTTGAGCCACGCCAGACAAAGGAAAACAACTCTATCGAGGCAAGGTTCGACCTTGTTGCTGATTTGCTTAACGAAATCCAGCCGCTGCAACGAGGGCTGGGCGTCGGAATACTCGTGAGAACCAACGATACCGGCAGTGAACTCGTGACAACCCTCAGAAATAAATGTCCCGGAATGAATTTCGTACACGAAGGTAAATCAAGCATCGTGAATAATGAGCTGGCACAGGCGCTTCTTTCCCTCCTGAAACTTGCAGCTCATCCGGGTGATGAATTCGCCTGGAAACATGTACAGATGACCCCTTTGGCACAGATACTCTGCGCAAAGGAAATCAATCGCTCCAACATCTCCACGCTACTGTTGCAGGAAATTGAAAACGGCGGTTTCCAGGCTTTTGTGGATAACTGGGGCAATCTGCTTTTTCAGGTCCACAAGCTGGATGAATACGGACAGGAATGCCTTTCCCGGCTGGAACATGCAGCAGCCGAGTATGACGCAACAGGCCAGAGAAACTGTAATGGTTTCCTTACTTTCATGAACGAGTACGAGATTCACGAACTGGCGTCACACAGCTCTGTCCGCATCATGACCATTCACCAGGCCAAGGGACTGGAATTCGACATTGTCATTCTTCCTGAACTGCAGGACGGAAAAATGAACATGGTCAAGGCGGAATCACCAGACCTGCTGTGCGCAGGCAAACCATCTGCACCCGACTGGATACTCAAGGCGCCGAAACGGATAATAATGGAAAACGATCCGGTATTAAGCAAGCAGCTTGAAGAATCAAACGAAGACAGCTGTTTCGATCTACTCTGCCTGACGTATGTTGCAATGACCCGGGCAAGACATGCCTTGTATATTGTAACAACGCACCAGAATCCGGAAAGCGCCGTAACTTTCCGTCCCTCAAGATTCATCAAACAACAACTCACGGGCGAAATGGAGCCGGAGTCTGAGCCTAACATCGAAATCAGCGGAAAACCTTATATCAGGCTCTACCCCGCTTCACCTGACGGCGCAAAATGGTATGAACCGGACTGGCCGGCCAGAAAAGAGACGAAAACAAAAGATGCCGGTAAACCCCGGAACATGGACAAAAAGCAGTCAACCAGGACTATTCTCAAACGATCGGAGCCATCGAAACAGGAGTCTTTTGTTATCAATGCGGCAGACCTGTTTGAATCCGAGAACCGCGATGTGCTCGATTTCGGATCCGCTATCCACGAATTGCTCGAAAAAATTGAATGGTGTGACGAAGAAACCGACGCGGAACGTATAATCATGGAATGGACTTCCGGAACAACCTGTGGCGCTGAAATAGTCAGGGATGTCAGCACTCAGTTCAGGGATGCACTCAAATCAAGCGAGATACGTCAAGCTCTCTCAAGGCCAACGGCAAATGCCGAAGTCAGACGGGAATGGAAATTTGACATCATCCTCAACGGGGAATGGGTCAGCGGCGCGTTTGACAGGGTGCTAATCGTCAGGGATAAGAGCGGAAAACCGCAGGAAGCCACAATCATTGACTACAAGAGCAACAGAATTGAGCCAACCGAGTTCCACATAAAAAGAATTACCGAAACATATCGAAAGCAGATGGATATGTACCGGCAGGCGCTGTCGATGATTCTGAATCTTCCACAGGATAAAATTACGCTCAAGCTGCTCCTCACCAGGATACAGAAAATGGTCGAGTTGGAATAATTACTGTATCACTACCGGATTACTTGATCCAGAACCCTGCCGCAGAACAGAAATCCCTCTGCGATTTACCTGCCAGTTTCTCAATTGAAGTTGAAATATCCATTAATTCCGGAGCCGGCCGGCCGGAAGAACCGATACGAACAACAAAAAGCCGGGCAAACTTGAAACCTCTCGGCCCATCAGCGCCGTGTGTTGTCAACAGGAGCAGGTCCGGCCCTATCCATTCAAGATAACTGTGACGGGCTTCTCTCACTTTTCCGAATCTTTCATCACACTTCCGGTACTCTGCCGCATCCGTTGGCACTTGTATTGTCTCGGGAGACTGCCATTTGCCCGTTATCCTCCGGATGAAAATTATTGAACCATCTCTCGATCTTGTACAGGCAACAGTGTTTCCATCAGGGCTGATTGTCACATGCCCGCTTCCGTCCGAAGGGGTCAGCGCCTGCAGTCCAGTACCATCAATATTGATAACTGCCACCCCGGCACCGCCGGTCTTATCCTCTTTACGGTGAAACGCAATGTATTTGCCGTCAGGAAACGGTGCAGGATCTTCAACAAGTTCGCGGCCGACTCGGTTATCCGCAAAAATCGTTTCCTTGCCGATTCTGGCCGTGGCAGCCTGGAACGGCGCCATCCGGAGGCTGTGCCCGTCACGTCCCTGTCGCGAATAGAAAAAAGTCAATCCATCAGCAGAGAAGGCAGCACACCTGGCATCATCAACAACAAGGGTGTCCGACCCTGTGACAAGATTGATCGCACGGAGCGCATGACAGATCCTGCCTTCAGGAGGCCGGTCTTCCGAATCATAGACAACATAATTTCCGTCACGCGAAAATACAGGGAACCATTCCGCTTGTCCCGGCCTTGTCGTAAGACGCTTCAGCTTTGACGCTTCCTGTGTTTCCAGGTCGAATTCAACAGTATAAAGATCAGCTCCGCCGTGTTCATCACGAAAACACGTCTGGTCACTGTTCAGATTGGAAGCAAACACAATCAATAAGCGGCCCGATGATTTAGATGCAGCTGTAACAGGAGCCTGTTGTGCGCCGGAAACGCTGTTATTAGTTTCCATCGGCTTACTGTTCTTCAGGCGGGCAGATTTCACCGTCCATAACTGTCCCTTTGTGTAGCACAGAGGCTGAATGGCTTTCGGTGTAAAAACCTGGTCAAGTAAATCGCCATATGGCGGAAACACCCGGGCAGGCTCCACAGTAATTATATCGCCTTCCTTACGATTCAACCGATCAACAGCCCTTGCCATGGCAAACAGGAACTCACCGCAATTGAGGATCCTGTCCCCGACCTGAATGCGGGCAGGAACGAATGCCTCACCTCTTGATGAATCAATTTTTCTTATTACAACGGCAGATGCATCCGCAACATTCCTCAGGCTCATGGATGCCGGACAGGAAAGACAGGCCTGATCGTTTTCCAAGACCGGTCCGTAAATGGAATGAAGCTCCACTTCTTCCGGAATATTTGCCGTCTCCGAATATGTTGCAAGCATGCGGGCAAGTCCTTCGAAAACATCGCATATGGAAAAGACCCTGTCCCCGCTACTAATCATATCAGGCGGCCTGCTTCTGGAACCTGAAACGAGAGAATCTGCAATCTGCACAATATCTGCCCGCGTCGGATGATGTCCCTTTTCCGGTTCAAAAAAATCCGGCAGCGTTTCACCGCTGACCCACGCACTGCCGGGATTTGAAGGAATAAATTCCTTGTTAATGAAATCAACAGTTCGCCCACCTTCATCATCCTCCACTTTGCTGAACCCCATAAGCAGAAGACGCGGTTTAGAGCGATCAAGTTCCTCCAGCTTGCGGCGCAGCGGCATCAACTTGTGCCCGGTTTCACCGGTTTCATCACCCTTGCTGTTCAACCGGCCCATGTACCAGAAAATACTCTCATTCTCGCCGGCTATTGCCATGACTTTGTCGGCCACCTCGCTGATCCTGAAGATTTTCAGGGCGTGAAGCGCGATCGGTACCGCAGGCTGGTCAAAACCGAACCTGCTCATCTGCCTGAATGCATAACCTTCCGGCGCGCTTTCCAGGCCATGACTCGTCATCATGGAGACATCTTTCCCGATAATCTGCTGTACCAGTTTCAGGCCGCCAACCCGTGTCATGTCAGTTGCCGACGGCTGGCGGCGGTCAAGCATGTGGGTCTTTTCATCAATCACATAAGGGCGTGAATACGAGTAGCGTTCCTGCACAAGCTTGACCGCAATATCCCAGTCTTTTCCAGTGGTGAGTGACCATGTTCCCTGGTAACCCTGCGCCTCCCGGAGTGTGTGGATCTCAGCCAACAGATCCGATGCAACAGGATATGGACCATGGGTTTCCTCACCATGATAACCTATTGGAAGATTCCATTCCCTGATCTGCTTGATCAGGCCGGGATCCTGTTTCTGAATGCGCTCCACGAGAATACCATCAAAGAACAGCGTTCCGGGGATATGATTCCTTGCAAAGAATGCTCCTATCCGCCGAACTTCATCCGCATCAGCATAGTAACCACCCGGGCCATTATAGTGATGAGTAAACGGTAAAATAAAAACAGGTTGTACAGTACTGTCCGTATTTTTCCTTTTCGCAGAAGATCCTATCGCAGGAATCTCTTTTTTGGGCTGAGGCATACGACCGCGGTCTTTCAAACCAGGTCTCTCGCCGTTGTCAGGTACGTTACCGGAAGCGTCGCCTCCAAGCGCAGTAATGGCCTGATCCAGCAGTCGTAAAGCTTCAACCTGATCTCCCCGCCTGGCGGCAGCACGTGACTGTTGATTCAACCGTTCAGCGTCTGTTGTATTCTTCCCGTTCTGTTTTGCCTGCAAGAGGACCTCCTGGTATCTACGCACCTTCTGCTGAACATCGCCGCCTGACGCTGCACTGGAAAAATCAACTACCGCAACTGAAAGGAATAATATCAACAACTGTTTCAAATAGACTCTTTTACAACTCATAATACCCCCAAAAAAAAACATTCCGCACCAGACAAGCCTTCACAAACATCTTTATTTGCCCGACACAGAACCGTTACTCGAAACAGCAGATACATCGCCTGAAATGAAGCGCAGCTTTTCCAGAAGATTTTTCATCAAGTCTGCATTGTCCATTGCGAGTCGAACAACATTCGCCTGTATTTCGGCATTTGAACCAAAAGCCTTTGAGGTCACTAGGTCAAGTGATGTACGGATCAGTTCCAGCGGTTCAACGATATCACTTAGAATCTCGGCGATAGAGTCCAGGATTTGTTTTCTGGTAAGAGCGGAATCTATCCCGCCATTATTCCCCCGATCGACAGTTTGAGTATCCGTCCGAACCACATCTACCAGGTTATTGATTTTCGTGTCGGTACGCGTAACCAATCTTTGAACTTCTCTATTTACGTCCTCCAGTATGTTCCACATCTTCAGGGCATTTTCATCCTGCTGCGCCTTGGACATCTTGGAGAATTCCTTCTCCATGTTGTCCAAAAGGGTATCGAGACGACCTATCGCTTCAATAATATGAGCATTAGAAAAGCCTGATCCGGCACCACCGGAGCCGCCGTCTTTACCACCACTCTTGACTACAAATTCCTGCCAGCCCGGCAGGCTGATACCCCTCTCGGCAAGCTTCTTCTGTATCACCGAACTACCGGGAGAATCCACCCCCTCCATCTTTAAGAATTTCATCAGCTTGTCCTGGCTCTCCTGGAAAGCCTCAACCTTGCCGATGTATTCATCCGCCATAGCATCTATTTTAATCTCGTCTGTAATATCTTCAGCTGCCGAGGCAATTGCCTCCAGGTCCGCTTCCGATACCTGCTCATCTTTCATCTCGCGCATACGCTTGAGAATCGCCTCTTCAAGCATTATGAAATTACGGGCGGCCTTCTTCCTGCCGCTCTGCGTTTTCATGGCAGGATCTTTCGCGATTTCCTCGTATGTGCGCCTGAGGGATCCAACAATAAAATCACTCAAGGTTTCGCCGCCTTCAAGGTTCGCTTTCTGCCTTACATCGGCTGCCTGTAGAATGAGTTCGGCCATACGCTCAGAATCGGAAGCCGTTTCCTTGATTTTTGTCGCCAGGCTCTCGTCCTTTACCGCCAGGTCCCCCTTGAGAAACGCAAGGATTTCTCCATATGAACCATCACCCTTGCCCTCGCCGCTGGTGATCCGCTCATACTCGGTTTTCGTAAGAACAACCTCGGCATCTGCTATCTCCCGTACAATCAGTTTCTTGGTCCGTATCTTCTTCAATTCAAATTTATCGAGAACTGCCGAAAAACCGCCAAGCTGTTTGATTTCATCGCGACTGGCACTGATGATATCGCAGAACTTTATAAATTCAGCACTGGTTACACCTTCCACAATGTAGAAATTATCGATCCCGACATCCGCCAGGTGAACGACAAAATAATCAAGAATCGAATCTTTTAGTTCGACATGATTACCGTTTATTGTCGGTGCTCCGCCGACAATTCTGACCGTGATTTGCGGACATTCGGCCAACAGAACGTTCAGCGATTTGTAACAGTCCGCCATATCCGATTCTGCATCCCTCTGTGAGAACCAGTAGTGTTTCAGAGTGTTGTTTATTATAACCGCAATCTCCTGAAGCAGCTTTACAGCTTTGACCATGTCAATTTCATGTTCCTGCTGCGGAGAGGCAGTTTCCATCTGGATTTTTTTAGTCACTTTCGCGGCCATAACAAACCTCCATCAACCTGTTACAAAAAAGCTATCATGGATCTTTGAAAAGAACTTTCTCTTCGCTGCCAAGCTTTTCGAATTCACTCTTGAGAATCATGACCAGCTCCTCGTGATCAAGGCCGCTTATCCTGACACTCTTGGCAACAAACTCCGCCTGCCATTTCGAGCTGAAACATTCCTCGGGATTGAAACCCTTTCGCGCAAAAACAAACGACAACTGGCTGACCTTCTGTAGCCTTGACGCAACGTTGACGCACGACCCTACGAAATCCTTGCCACCCCCTATCGCGATAACCTCACCCCGGGCAATTCCACATCTTAACCTGACAGGCACTTTTGTAAGGCTCTTGCTCATCTCGGGCAAGAATTCATCAACATACGATCTGCAGACACGTTGAAGATTCACAACAATATTTCCCATTGAGGCGGGCCCGAGTCCTGAAGTATCCCACAGAAAGAGGATGCCATCGCCAAGGAATTTTGCGAAAAACGGAAACTTGCCCCATAGAATAACTGTATCCCTGAGCTCTTCCTTTACAAAAACGCTTGTTAGCCTGTAAAAAAGCCAGTGCAGGAGCTGGTCGAGATACTCAGGCACTACAAGCTGTGGATCCATCTGGTTGCAAAATGAAGTGAAACCTTCCAAGTCAAAGAAAGCGGCAAGCGAATCAAAATGTTTACCCTCCCTTGAAACATCACCTAATCCGAGAATGCTTGTATTAAAATGCTGGAATTCGGAACGGGGCAGGCAGAGATGCCTGTACTTACCCTCCACGGAATACATATCATACTGCAGGTTGACCATGCCCATAAGATATTCCCGATCCTTTTCAGGATTATTAACTCATGTTTCGGAACAATCAAGTTCGTTATTCCAATGGCCGGGCAATAAACCGGTAGAACATAGAGGTATTTGTACTTATGCTGTTGGTGAGATAATTCTCTCCCGTGCAGATCATGTCTATATATGGCGAAACATTGGACCAGGCCAGCGGAACAAGCTGCGGAGTTCTCTGTAACGTATACAACCACCCGTCTGCCGCCGTCCAGGAAAGAACAATATTACTGGAACTGCCAAGCTCAAACCTGCCAATTGAATATCCGTTGGTGTCAACATAGGTAAAAAAATAGGCATCAATCGTATAATTGGTGTTCACGTTCAGGAAAGTTACGGCATTCGTCTGCCCGATACTGTAACCGTTGGTCTTCACATTGCTGATAGTTGCAAACACAGGGTTCGCCCTGATTGTAAACAACTGGTTACTACCCTGAGGCACAAGTACCGCACCGGAAGGTTCAATAGTTCCACCAAATCCGGCTGAAGCATTGATTACATTCGTCGGACCGGTCGGCAGCAGAGAACTCTGGGCACTGATAGTATGACTGGTCGTCACATAATGAAACTGGTAGAAAGTCACCCCTCCCGCAGATACTCCATCAACAACAACATTGTTAACGTAATAGCCCGGAACCGCTGTAACCGTAAAAATCTGATCGGAGAACTCGGGTACGGCCACTCGTCCGGAAGGATTTATCGTACCATTAACCATGGCCGTAACATCTATCAGTACATAAGGACTCTCGTAGGCGCCGATATCAACAATTGAACCCCTGATCCTGGCATTGTCATCCCTGTCCAGTCCGGATGGCGCAAATTGGTTCTGGCCCACATTGATCAACAGAGAACTTCCGCTCAGGTGATAATCCCTGGACGCCAGGTCTGCAAACCCGGGTACACTGGTAAAATTATTCGTACCACCTGGATCCGGAGTGGTACAGCAATACGAATAATTTCCTGCCTGACAATTCGGAAAACCTGGTGCAGTATTGTAATAGATAATCGAATTCCTTGCATTAGCCAGGTATGTTCCACCACCACCCGCGCCGGCAGAATTTTCGACCACAGTGCAATTGGTCATGAAACTGTAGACAGCCCCTCCACCGTACTGGGCGGCAGTATTTCCAAAAATGACACAGTTCACCACAACCCCGGTCGCACATCCCGCACCCGAATATGTCACCGTGTTACTGCATATCGTGGAATTACTGATCACCCCGTCATAGGTACCACCACCGCCGTAATACGCACTGTTACCACTGATGGAACAGTTATAAACCAAACCGCTGTATGTCCCGCCACCATAACCGACGAGTGCTTTGTTCCCGGTGATTGTCGTGCGGCTTATGCTGGTATTAAATGTTCCACCACCGCTGTTGGTACTTGAATTGTCGTTCACCATGCAAATATCTACAACACCACCATTTATTCCTCCGCCGGAGTAGTACGTCTGGTTGCTTGCAATTGTGCAGTAAGACAGTGACGCTGAAGCAACGCCGCCACCGCCGTATTTTGCGTAGCACTGCAATATTGTACTCCTGTAACCGGAACCACCATAAATACCGCCGCCATACCCCTCGGATGAAAGACATCCACGAACTGTGGAAAAGATGGTTGTGCCCTGGTACGTTCCCCCACCGTAAAAATACGCGGAACAGTCAACAATGACACAATTGCTGACTGTCCCACCCGCCGAATACACACCTCCTCCGGATCTATCCAGGAAATAATCACCTGTACTGCCGGCCCGGGTAAACCCATTGGATAATGTAAAACCTGTCAGAGTGACACCATTTGTAATGTATGCGCACCGGACGGCGGAATCACCCAGAGGCCCCTGCCCGACAATAAATGTTGTGGCAGGCCCATTAAGACTTCTGATCATTACCGGGTTGAGTGCCACTATCCTGTTCAACAGAACTCCACCGGGTGTAACCCTGTTTCCTGTTGAATACACGCCGGACTCAACCATCACCGTATCATTACTGCCTGCCACATCTATTGCACTCTGGATGTCATGAAAAGCATTCTCCCATGCGGTTCCCGGCCCATTAGTCGGGCTGGACTGCCAGACATAACGGGTTCCCGAAAATACGTGTAGCGGACAAATCAGCAAGAATAAAAATAATGTCAGTCGTCTCATGAACTTACCATCATAACAACAGATAGATGATTTCTGCTATTCCGGTTTAATATCCTTTCTCGCTTTTGTCTCGGCAATCATCTGCTGCCAATGCCTGGAAAGGAACGGGGGATTCTTCATACTGTCCAGTATGTAGGAACGGTCTGCACGTGAAATGTCCAGAACCGCAGTGATGATTTCTTCTTGATAGAATCCGGCCTCTGACAAGGGTATGCCGTTCGGTTCCCTTATAAAAGAGCCACCACTGGAGGTCTGCTTGCCATCCGGCGATTCACCGATTGTGTTGGCGACACAATGAAACATCTTCGAGTTGGGGCCAACGGGCAACTGTGCCCTGCCTGACTTACGCTTCCAACAGACCGCTTCTATCTCGTCTGAACTGCATGACGGATGAAAAAGTATCTGCGCGCCTGCCATTGCCGGGATTCTATACAATTCCGGGTGCCTCCCGTCGCGACAGATGATAAGCGTGCAGAGAATACCGTCTATTTCAAACAGGGATAATTTATTGCCGCCGCGGCAGTATATTTTCTCATCTTTGCCTGCCATATGCACCTTTGCATACTCATGCACGATCTTGCCCGCAGGATTGATTACATGGGCGAGATTAAGGAAGCGATCCCTCGTCTTCTGAATTGTTCCGGCTATAACCCAGATCTTATGCTTTCTGGCAGCCGCACGCGTCTTGTTCAAAGCTTTGACAACTTTACCTTGATCCAGCTTAACGACATTCGGGAAGTAATAACCGGTGAGGTTCGCCTCTGGAAAGAGAACAGCCCGGCTGCCATTTCTTGACGCGGTCTTGATGTAATCAAGAGTCCGCTCCAGATTAAACTCCAATGGCTTGGCCCAATGCATCTGTACACACGAAACCTGAAGAGTGTTCGTCATTTTCCCCTCCCATCTAAATTAATATTCTACATCATATTTCGATGACAAAGACAATCATTGCATTGTATAATCACAACTAATTTAAAGATTTTATATGATAATGATTGGAATACTTGTAATTGTCCTCATGATAATCGTTTATGGGTTCTTTCTGCTCGGGTGGATCATTCCACTGGTTATAGGCTCCAGAAATCGCAGGCAGAATCTTCCGGGATCTGAAACCTGGATGAGATTCTCCGCCATCTGGGGTATTCTTGCCCTGGTGACGGGAACAGGCATTGGCATTATGTTGTTTCTTGCTGTAAACATGAACCGTGGCTCCGAATCGCCGCTGGCAAAACCGGGACATGATTTCTCTCCTACATCATACAAGGGGCCTCTCGGCAGTCTCAAGATTCCTTTCCAGGGTAAGTCGCAAATAAGCGCGGAATGCGGAAAACTCGGCACACTGCGCTGCTCTTCTTCAAACGGCACATTCACCCTTCCTTCAGGCAATATTCGTATCATTTCTTTCTGCACGAGCACAACCGACAAAAAAAATCGCAAATGGACAGCTTCCGGTACATGGCATTATTCATGTGCTACAAACTCCTGGGATATTCCGGCAAGTGGAGTAAATGAAATAAAAGCCGGACCACCCTTCAAGGCTTCAATCAAGGCAACTTATTCGCCAGTCACCGACTCGATCGATCTCGTTCCGGAATATGTTGATGCCTACGGCAACCCATACAAGGTCTGCAGTGACAACCGCGAAGGAACAGCTCCACGGTTCGAGCTTTTTGACGGCGACAACAAGCTGATAATGAACGGTAAGTTCGAGTTCGGCTGAGGAGGATCACTTTCGTATTCCGGGCGAATACCACAAAACACCAGGGGTGATCTCAGATTGAAGTTTATTCCAGGTGACGTTCCTTTCGAAGTCGAGACTGTTGATTTCCTGATACGACGTTGATTGCAGTGTCGTCTAGGACCAGCAGAATTATCCAGGAAGAGGGGGCCAGGGGGAGAAACCATGAAAGCATCCGATAGAAAACATTCTTATTTCTTAAGTGGCTGTCCCCAGTGGAAGCGACCAAGAAAAAGAATCCAACAAACCGACTTCGTTAATGCTTATTGCAAGGGCTCCAATAGCCCGTGTTGTCAGACATCCGTCTTCAACACCTTTGAGAGACTGAAGCGCCGGCTGCCTGCGTTGCGAGTTCACTACAGGTGGTCCACTCCAGGACTCCGGCATACTGCTTATGAAGTCGTTCCAACAGTCTTTCGAGCCCCCACAGACCAGCATAAGTACCGTCGGAAAAGAGCGACTGCCAATGTGTCATGATGGCGATCGGGCAAACCTGCTCAATCAACTCTGGGATGCGACCGGTACGTCCATCGGAGCTAAGAAGAGACTCCACACCAGTAGTTGCGACTGCCCTGGCCTCGCGCATTGAGCAAGCCGTAGGACGCTGCGTGTCCCAGAACACGTCGGAAGTTGTCGCGGGGACCGACACCACAACCTGCCCGGTTTCAGGAATCCTACAAGTTACGGAAGGAGACCGTACCGGTCCTTCTGCAAAGGAATGCAGGAAATACCAGGTGACATTCCGCTTATGGACTCGCCACTGGGCGGCAGCGATGGCCCTGGCATACTGTTCCTCGTTTTTATCACCCGTAGTCCATGGACTGGTCACACCATTAGCCGGCAATCCTACATCCTCAAGGATTTCAAGGGCCAACGCGATGTAGTCGGTCATTTCCTCCAAACTTGCTTTGGCTATCCACTCGTCTTCATACAAATGATGGAATCCGCCTTCCATGCAGTAGGTGGCAAGGTGTGTCAGAATCTCGGGGGTGATATCAAACCTGGGCGCGATCCGTTCACGAATGATCTTAAGAAATCCCTGCAGGTGTCGCATGGTAACATGATTGAGGTTCCCATTGATATCGCCAAGGCAACAAGGCATTGGCAGCACGCTGAACTTACCGCGCACTCCATACCGATCGCATAAGCTGGCAAAGTCCCGCACAAACGAGTTAGGGAATAACAATGAATGTGGATACGGCGGGTCGTGGAAGAACATGACATTGACCGGGGCACCGTCGTCCACTAAAAGCGTTATGGGAATGGTCATTGTTCTGCCCTGTCTTTATTGTTCTAAACACAGCGACATAAGTAATTGCGCCCAAAAAGGGTCACGTCTCGACAATCGACAATTCATTCATACACTCCTCTGCCAGGCGACGTCTAGCCGCATCATCTGAAAGACTCAGTTCGAATCTCTGCACAGCTTTTCCTACAGCTTTGTAATCCATTCCACCCAATTCATCTCCTATCTGCCGGAGAGTCAACCCACTGCGTTTCCTAGCAAGATATAATACCAAGTCCCGACCCAAGTCTCCGTACTTCTGTGAAAAATTCGCCCATTCCACCCCTCTCTTCTTTTCAACAAGCTTGATTATCGATCCAATCTCAACATATCGCTTGAGCCACTTCCTTGACGGCTGCTCTTTTGTAACACGCCCGACCAATCTCTTTGCCCGATCCTGAAATTCCCGAGCCCCCAACATCCACAGTCCTTTGATGTCCTCCATCCCTTCCGGCTCTATCCCTCGGGTCACATGCAATTGAATATACTTTCTATATGCCGACACTCCTCCAGCCCTCTTCAGCAGTTCTCCTGTTTCCAGCCATTCAGGAATTTTCGCATAGCCAGCATAGCCTGAAAATGAACTCCATCTGTAATCCCTCAGCCCTTTCAGGCGCTTCACCAGCTCTTTCCTGTCCGGCTTGACCAATCCCAATCCTTCAGCTCTATTATCTGCCTTACCTAGCCCATAAGCCATCGTCCGGACAGGATTTAAATGAATATATACACTGGAATTAAGCGCCCAGGACCCTTCCCCGTCCACCAGGATACTCGTAAATCGCCCTTGGAACACATGCCCTACCCGCCCTCTCTTCTTGTTAAACCAGACACTGTAACTGACATTCAGCCATTGTATTGCCGCACTGGCGTTAGCCCGGGGAGTTCTAATCAGAAGATGATAGTGATTAACCATCAATGCGTAAGCATGAACCTCGACCCCATACCGGCTGGTCATTTCGTCCAGAAGTTCAAGAAAATGCTCGTAGTCACGAGCCTCTTTAAAAATCGCACGCCTCTCTATTCCTCGGGCAGTCACATGATACCACCCACCCTCAACATCTATCCTCAATGGCCTTGTCATACCAAAACCATTACCACCTGCCCGCCTCCTCGTCAATCTCTAATTGTCGATTGTCGAGACGTGACCCTGTTCACCTGCATTCCTTAGGTGGCCAAAACGGTAAGATTGTAGGCATTTCATTTAAATCGTCAGGTCCTGCAACCGGTGCAACAGGCAATGTTTGATCTCTGTTTGACCGTAATGGTATTCTGATTTCAAGAATTGATTTTGCAGAAACCACACCAATATCATGTTCTTTATTTGAAACACACATTGTTGCTCGCATGGCTTTGTCTTTAACTTTATCCTTTTGGACATTCTTTAGTTTCACATTTAACGCCAATGTCAAGAAATCCACCACCCATGAA
The DNA here is from genome assembly GCA_001804885.1 of Lentisphaerae bacterium RIFOXYA12_FULL_48_11. Taxonomy (GTDB): domain Bacteria; phylum Verrucomicrobiota; class Kiritimatiellia; order UBA8416; family YA12-FULL-48-11; genus YA12-FULL-48-11. Next base: position 5,006 of record MHBM01000234.1, on the reverse strand, counting down.
TCATCAACACTTGGAGTAGACCGGCGATCCCATGCCTCAGTTAATTTGGTTCGTTTGGAAACTTGAGGCACAAGCCACAACACAATTTCCTTCCGGTAACTCTCAACATCTTTACTACTCACCAACGGAACCCATCCAATTAATACGTGATCATCTTTCGGAAACCAAAAAAATACTTTCGAATCTGCAACACAAACGGCAGTTATAATCCGATTAAGGTTTGTTGATGTGAAAACGCTTGGCAATACGCGACTGGCCATTAGAAGACTGGACGTAAGAACGTCTGAATAACCCTTATCAGTTCGATAATTACATCGCTGATCAAGTCGCTTAAGAATTTCGGGATTATTCGCTATCTCAAAGATCCTTCGATTCAAAACCCGTGCTGATTCGTCCTCAATAGTTACAGCCGTAATATTAGTACTCGACGCCTCAAGGGCAGAACGTGAGAAAACTGAAACGCAAGGGATTGCCGTCACAATGGCTATGATTGCTAGATATTTTGTATTCATAAGAATGCTCCTAAGGACGCGTGAAAGTTGATCCCAACTCAGTATGCCACGCATTTACATAAGGACATACGCCGTCTGATTTAACAATCGAAGCCCCAACCGTATATTCCCCATCTTCATTAAGCACGAAAGTTACGCTTTGTGCATTATCCCACATCTGCGCAATTACATTCATCTGCGAAGAATTTTCAGCCCAGGCGGAGCCGTTCCACTTATACAGCGTTAGCTTCACCTTGATGCCAATAGTTTGTGCGCCTTCAGTACGATAGTTAATTTGACATGTGTCACCATTTCGATTTATCCCTAATATTTTAATCATTGTTAATGACAGGATCTTTTCTGACGTTGCCTCATAAGGCGGATCCGTTTGCGGGGTCCATGTGCCATACAGTTCTTCAACAGTTTCGTAAATTACGGGGCCATGATTCGGAGGAACCGGTTCATACCAGAGATTATTATCGCTGCTATCACTGGGATTAGCCCACCCACCTTTTCCAATTGCGCCACCTGGTCCAGCGACATCGTAATATCGAAATCCTTTATCCGCCGTTTCAACACCACAAACTCCTTCATTAACCCAACGAGTACCGCCAGATTCCTCCAAGAATATCTTAAGGAGCTTGGTCACCTGCTGAGTGCCCATCCATGTTGGGCGCTCAACAACAGAACCAACCACGCTTTTACGAGATATCTTTCCCTCGGGTATTCCGGAAACAAGCGCGGCAGCCTTCATTAGCGATGCATAATCTTCACAGATCCCGCCATCCTCTGATGTTATTATGTCCCATGGATTAAAAGAGCCTATCCCACCACGCGCCGTACCCAAATCCCGTCTAATATTTTGCTGAATAGCATACGGAATAGAGTCAGCCGTCGATTCATTTATTGAAGATTTTCCATTACACCACTCACCCTTTCCATTTATCTTGGGTCCAAGCAAATATTTAAGGTGCTCATATTGCAAATCTTCCATGGACGAGCTGACAGCAAACTCATCTCTTGGCGTCCCGTACAAAGTATAAATTGTCTGAGTAACACTTCCTAAAACATTCCCTCTCCAGTTGATTACGTAGTTTTTTCGATCCATAACATTGTCAACGGTCTTAGCGTATGTGGTAAAAGTCTGAGTTGCTCGTCCATTTGAATCGAAAGTTACAGCAACTTTTCGATCTGCCGTTCCTGAAGGTGTAAAATCAAGATCACCATCAGAGAATATTTCCAATTCTATCGGATCGCTTACAACTGGCGTAATCTTTAATTTCACATCTGCTCGAACCTTGCGACCATTGATGTAAACGGATGGCCCTATCATTCCAGATCCAGATTTCCATTCTGGCCCACGTTCCGGCACGATTAGGTTTCCTAAACCATCAACAATGTCAAAATTGTTATTTTCCGGATTACCAGAATCGTCCACGCTATCCTTAAAATCAATCTCTTCTATCTCCACTTTTATGATGCCAACCCTAACCGAATCCATCCACGGCATGGGGGCTTCCGGACTATTTGGACCCAGCTTTACATTGACCGTTTCTTCACCTTGATTGATCCCTTCCAGATACAGAACACACCGATCACCAGTAAAACCCAGTCCCGTAAGATCCGTGTAAATCCCGTTTGTAACCCAATCCCCACCTTCAGAAACCGGCCGCCCGTCACGCACCTCAGTCCCATTCTTCTTCCATATCCTGAGCACACCCTCCGCCGGCACCAGCGCACCAGCCTCATTCGTCGTAATCACCATAGGATTCGACTGCGCCTCCTCCGTATACACCGCCAGCCTCGCTCCAGACAGATCCGTCAGGCACAACGGCACATTGATCACCAACGGTATGAACTGCACCCCTGTCGCCGCATTATCTGCCTCGTTCGTCGGATCACGATTATACCCATCAGCAAAATCTACCAGCCCATTCCCGTTCATGTCCCCATTATTACACGACACAACCTTCCCAGGCAACTGCATCTCTATGGCATCTTCACTGTCCATCTGCGGAGGTTCCATTGTCCCATGCTGATTGTCCGAATCCACATCAACATCGATAAATGAATCAAAAGAAGCGAACCCATCAACCGGATACGCCGTAGGCTCGTCATTCTCACAAAGATATGCTTCAATATGCACCACATCTGACGGCACATATCCGGATGGAACCGTAATCTCAAAACTCCAGTCAAATGCACCGGCTGTTACATCTACACTCTCAGGGCTGATCTGAACCTGATCACAGTCACTTACCAACTTCACCGTATACGTGGGGTCAACTATCATTTGTGAACATCTCAACATCCCGCTCATCGATGTCAATGTCACATGGGCTGCCCCCTCCGGCTGCCGGTCAGAATCAGGCTCAGATGCCGTAAGAACCAGCTTCGGATGAACTTTTGAACAATCTGTATACGATATTGCCACTCCATTCGATATAACCTGGCACGAAGATGCCCATATCGCATATAATGTCTCGCCGGAATCTGCGCCGCTTATCGAAAAATGCGTGATGCCGGGTCCGGCCACGCAGCCGCCAACCTCATCTCCGTTCTCATTCACAATTCTCAGAGTCCCCTCAGGCGCATCTAACGGCGAAATCGTTACTGTGCAATTTGCTTGGCCCTGAAGCGAAAAATGCGGGCAATACTGCACCCACTCTATGGCCGCTGACATGCTCGCCAGCGAAATATTCGTACTCGTATGCTCGTTATCCACGCTATACAGGTTGTCCCTCGTCGTCAAACGTATGGTCTGGGTTCCTCCTACGCCCCTTATAGGAACCTCTTCATATGCGGACTGGCAATAGTTATTAAATGTTACCGTTTTAACCGTTGAGTAGAACCCGAACTGTCCAACCTGTATATCTACATTCCTAGACCAGTTACCACTGTACGGCGGAGGAGCATAACCTTCTATCCAGATATTCACATAGGCTTTGTCGTCATGTACCATGGAGTCCATACTCATGGCCAGCGCACCGGGATTCCACTTAACAAGATACACAGGCTTGTCCAGCGATATATTCCCACCCGTACTGACCAGCTTGATCGTATGCAACCCGCAGTAATCTGTTATCCCGGTTATATCAAGACTGTCGCCAGAGGGTATCACACACCCGTTAAATGACACCTCAAATGATAAACCAGAACTCTGCCAGCCACCACCTTCTGGCGAACTGCACAGGTAATACATGGACCACCCGGCATCGTCGCCTCCGGAGACCAGATACTGGTCCAATACAAGCACAGGATTCCCCCCGCTCCATGCCCGATTGGTTATCGCCGGAAAAAGACACACCACCGTATTATTCGTGTTCTGCGGCGTTGTAACGTCCAGAAAATCATGCCGCCACTTCCCGGTATTATTATCCCACCAGAAACTGAACAGGTGCTTGGCCTCACCCACACGGGCAGGATATTTGTCATTGAGGTTAAATGATCTCATTGGCCAGGGGTAAAGGGCCAGTGAGGAATCATAGAAATCCACCGGTATTTTCTTTTGCCCGGCAAGTTCTGAAAACCTGTTATAAAATAGCGATGCCGCATATTTAAGCTGGCCACGGTTCACAATGACATTGTTGCTCGCATTTACAAAATTCTGCACATAATTCGTCAATGCCGCACCCGCACCATCCGGAACCCTGAAATTCAACTCATTCATGGCATTTGTCACCAGCCACCGCAATTGACCCGCTTTCAGATAACTGAAGTCATTTGTAACAGCCGTCTCAATAATTACACCTCTATCAATCCACCACTGGGGATAATCTGCAGCACCGGCCTTTTCCACAGGGAATAGCATGAAGGTCACAAACAGAATGAAAACAAGAAAAACCCGGCAGAATGCCAAGACTCTCTTATTTTCTGCAACACGCCTATTTATCATACGAAAACCTGAAACCTCTGACATCAGATGCTTCTTACTCCCCCTGCGTAAAAATACCCATGGAAAGATCACTGCTTCCTGAACCATTAAGTATCTGCTGCAGTAATTCCCAAGCACTGGTTCCCTTGGCAACTTCCTGCTCCAGTACCGATCCAAACGCTGCTGTTGCCGCCTCTTCTGCATGCAATGTCCAACCCACCACTTCTGCCGTCGCAGCCTGGTCAGCATATGCAGCCCTGTCCACGGGATTGGGATTCTCCCAGCCCATTCCCCTGACATATACAGTTGTTGTCATCGTGCCCTCAGGCACACTCCCGCCACCAACTCCGCCAACTATCGCTTCAGGCGGAATATTTGTCATACCGGCACCATTTCCCGATATGGTCCCATCAACCCTGAGGTTCCCGTAGACATGCAACTTTTCTGCAGGATTATTTGTGCCAACACCGACTTTTCCACCAACCACGATCAGCTGGTTGCTGTTAACCCTCAGTCCGTCGGCAGGCAACTGGAGCACACCGTTCATCGTATCACCCGTGGCATTCACGTACCGGGCATCCACAGACGCAAGATGCAGTTTCCCGGTAGTGATTGTGCTGTTGGCAATCTGGTTGGATGTA
>MHBM01000233.1 GCA_001804885.1 Lentisphaerae bacterium RIFOXYA12_FULL_48_11 | reverse complement strand
TATGAATTAAAAAAAAGCGAACAAGGGCATGAAGGGTATTCGGTGAAAGCGGCTTTCACCTCAACCCTTATGCCATGCGTTGGGTGCAAAGAATTATGACAGAAACAGGATTGAATCCAGGAGATAGAGTAATTGAACTCGCGGGCTTCACCCGTAGCGCAGCAGTAATTGCGGCGGTAATCTCTAGCGGCGTCGTTGTGTGGATGGCTAAACACAAGGCTGGACTAACGGCAGTTTGTGTCATTGGTTGCGCCATCATTGGCTATGCCGTTGGTTTTGTCGTCGCCCGAGTTCTCTTTCCTGCCACAGGAGAGAATGTCATCGTAACAAAGGTTGGCGCGTCTTCGCTTCCCCTGACACTCAAAGGAGGAGTCTTAGCAGCAATCGCCGCTTCCCTTGTGGTTTCCACCCTCTGTTCCATAGTTATGAAGTCAGGCATCGTTGTGGGATTGTGGCCGTCCCTTGGAATCGGCTTGGTTGTAGGAATTGTTTGGGCTTGCTTGTCATCTCTGCTTTGAAAGAAATGACATAAGCACCCAACCATTTTTTGCAGGGTACCGTCGCAAGAGCGCCGTCCCCTGAAAATGACGTTATGCAGGAGAAATAAAATGATCAAGAAAAGTCCAGGTATCAAAGGGACACTCGAGATCTCGCAATCAAACAACGGTTTCCTGATTGCTGGCGATCCCAAAGGTCTTCGTTCATTTGCCAAACTGCTGACATGGATTGCAGATGTTAATCAAGATTCCTTGAAGAATATGCCAGACGGTGAGCGTTGCCACGTACACTTGCACGCCAATGAGCCTGTGAAGTCCTTCAACTCCCTGACGCGATTTTCAAAGGAAACAGAAATATGCAGACTCGACGCAAAAGGAACAGGAGCGTTTCCGAAAAAATATAAGACTGCATAACAAAACCTTGAACCGTATTTTCAAACCTGCGGTTTGAAAAACGGTTAAGGTGATCGTTGGACCTTGAAAGAAAAATGAAGAACAAGAAAATATGGTTTCTCGTGGCATCCGTGATAGGCTTGCCAGTTCTTGCTGTACTGCTTCTCGCCTTGCCAGCCGTCGTGTTGAAAATGTCCTGTGATGCCTGTCCACGTGCGCTCTGGTTCGTCGGCATGATTGCCGTGCTCGGGTTGCCAACCACCATCGGGATAGCAATCTCGGTCACAAGCCTAGTTCTCTCAACAATCGCCGCATTATTGGCAAGACGAGAACTCTCCATGTCCGCATTCCGTAAATCGATGTTCCTTGCGTATGCCGTGGCAAGCGGGCTTTCCCTCGCCTATGGAATCTGGTTTAATGTCACACGTCAAGGCGATGGAATGTTCTAAAGAAGGACGAGGAGGTCCAACAAGGGCATGCATGGTATTCGATGAACCGCGGCGGTTCATCTCAACCATGATGCCATGCGTTGGAGCATCAATTTAAGATGACAAAACAACAATATATCCAGCGAGGAATTGATCGGGTGCTCCGCTTGGCGAGTCTCATCTCGATTCCAGTCGTCGCGGTCACCATCTTTATGCAATTGAGTTGCCAGAACACTCCTGCGTTCTGGATTGTAATGTACACTGTTCTCGGAATTTGCAGTCTGGCAGTGCTGGCATGGTTGATCGCCCATTTGAAATGTCCGGATTGTGGACACAACTTGTGGTTCGAATATCTCCGCAGTCCTCTCGACGACAAATCGATGACGGCAATGATCAAGAATTGCCCTCGTTGCCACACTGATTTTGAATCGGAAATGGAAGCAACAACGGAGCTCCAACAATCTTCTTCAGGTGATTCTTCGACCCGCGGCGGGTCTCGAACACCTGAGAAATGACGTTCGCACTTAAGAAGCAAAAAACAGACTTGTATCAGATAAGAAGGAAGAATATATTCCTAGCATGACAACTGTTCAAGAAATAGAAAAAGCAGTCAAACATCTGCCGGAAGACGAGCTTCACTCGTTTCGCTCCTGGTTTGAGGATTTCGACGCACAAGCATGGGACAAACAGATTGAACAGGATGTTCGGAGTGGAAAGTTGGACGTCTTTGCTGATCAGGCAGTTAAAGACCTCAAGGCCAACAAATGCACTCGTCTGTAAAACACCACGCTAACTCGCAATTTTGGAAATGTTATTACAGCCTGCCGGAGTCCATCCAGAAACTAGCAGATGAGAATTTTGATCTTCTCAAAAGTAATCTTCACCACCCATCCTTACACTTCAAGAAAGTTGGTCGCTTTTGTTCCGTCCGTGTCGGACGAAGATACAGAGTTCTTGGCGTAGAATCCGGACAAAACATTGTTTGGTTCTGGATCGGCACTCATTCGGAATACGACATTCTGATTAAATGAGATGCGAACCAGTTCTTGCAGCGTACGCGGCAACCCGCGCCGCTGAAGATGATCGTTGGGCTTTGAAAGAAACTAAATGAAACAAAAGATATTAAGCACACTTTGTCTCATCGGAGTAATATTAGGTTTCTCGCTCGCTCCAATATCAAGCGCCCAACTCAATAATCCTGAGACAATAACAAAAGATAGAAACGTACAGATTCTGGAGGAGAAGACTGGAAATGGGGAAACAACACTTTACGCATATCTGACGAATTGTTCTGAAGTTACAATTAGTTTAACAATGACGCTCACCAATGCGTCCGCCTCCTGTAAGCTTCCCTTGGTCATTGATACAATGGGCAGAAGTTCACTCGCGCTTGCGACGGTTCGCGCAGTTGACCCGAAATATGCATGGGACTACAACTATCAATACGACTGGCAACCAGGAAGGCGGGGCGAGATTTCGACAACCTCTTTTATATACAGTTTGCCATACACCACAGAGAAATACACTGTGATCCAGACGGACTTAGGTAGCTTCAGTCACCAAAAAGGATCGTGGCATGAACATGCAATTGATTGGGCAATGCCCGTTGGAACAAAGGTCTGTGCTGCGCGTGAAGGAACTGTTGTAGCCATTCGTCAGGACTCAGATAAAGGTGGTGAAGATCAAAAATATAAAATCCAGTCCAGTAATTACGTCATTATCATGCACGATGACGGAACTTTCGCGGAATATTGCCATCTTAAGAAGAATGGCGTGGCGGTGTCACTCGGGCAAAAGGTCAAGAGGCTGGAATGTCTGGGATTTTCCGGTAATACCGGATATTCGTCAAAACCGCATCTTCACTTCGCTGTCTTCCAAACAATCGACGGCCAAACTCGAAGGACCATTCCAATCAGGTTCAAAACTAAGACAGGAAAGGTCGAAACCTTGAGAGAAGACAAGAAGTATTAACAATGTAAGCCCAACGCCTGTGCAGCAGGATACTCGGTGAAACCGCGGCGGTTTCACCTCGATCCTGCGCACAGGCGTTGGCCAAGAGGGAGGCAAAGGAAATGCGGGAAAGCTACCCTGATCGAACACCTGCACCAGGTGAAACCTGCTGTGTAGGCTTTGACGACACACTAAAACGCGCCTCCATGCTGTTCGATAGGGTGTACGTGCCGGCAGGAGACTCCCTGCTATTATCAGGAGAGATTCCGGCAGACATGACCTTCGGCATGCAGGACGTCGACTACGGCATGTGGCGCGTTGCGCAGGAAATCGACAATGAACTGTATCCTCCTCAATGGCGCGCTTCACGCGACCACCGGGCAAGGATGGAATACCAAGCATTCAGAATTGCCCGAAAGGCCTACGCTTCCCGAGGATTGGACGTCGTCCCAGTTTACACGACGGATCAGCAATTTGCATTGAGCTTTGCTCAAGGACAGGACATCGCGTTTCAGGGCGCATTGCGGAATCTGCCCGAGATTGTTGAGGCACAAACAACGTGGAAGCAGATCATTGATTACAGAAGCGATCCGGACGCCGTACGCAAGTTCAGAGCCTTGCGTTTCTGGCTGCAGCACGGCGTACAGGCGAAGTCAGTTCAGGAGGCCACCGATATCATCGGCATGAGACTCGATGCCTACGGGTGGGCTCTGCGCAAACATGGGTTCAAGACAGTAACAGGAGCATTGACCTCAATTCTCGATTGGCAATCCCTTGCGACCGCGGCGGGTGGTGCTGGCGTCGCTGGCATCGTGGCTGGTCCCGTCTGGGCTGCGCTTGTCGCTGGTGCCCTAACAACCACGCGCGTCGCAGTCTGGGCTGCCGAAAGAAGAATCGAACTTGAAGATGTGAGGCGCGGGGAAAACTCAGAGGTGGCCATCATCTTTGATGCCCGGCGGCAGTTTGGCGTAGCGGATGGCCAACAACCGCCTGCAAACTAGCTCGCTCCGCTCGCAGTTTGAGGCGTGGCGTTGGGAGCAGAGAGGAGAACACATGACAGAACAAAACGACAGCAAGCGCAAAATCCAGAAATGGCACATTGTTGCCCTCTTCGCCGGTGTTGTGGTTGCTTGGGTGTTTTGCGTCCCTCTCGTGAATATTCTCGCAGGACGTTTGGCTGTCCTCGCACCCGAAATCTGGCGTTCTCACGGCACATTCGGAGACACCTTCGGCGTGATCAATGCCCTATTCTCTGGTTTAGCCTTTGCAGGGATTATCATAGCGATCCTCCTGCAGAAGGAGGAACTTGAGCTCCAGCGTAACGATCTCAAGCGTTCTGCTGATGCCCAAGACAAGACGCAAGAAGCCCTCAATGCTCAACTCAAGGTAATGGTGGAGACAGCCAAGCTGAATTGTCTTCCCACTCTTATTGAAGCCCAGAAAGCGATCATCTCGCACGCTAAGTCGGTGGCTCCGATGATCAGAGATGGCATGTCAGAACAAGCACACACAGCCGCAACAGCAGAATGGAACAAGATCTATGCAGAAGAACGAAAGTTCGAGCAGTTCCAGAAGGATGCATTGAAAATCTACGACAAGTTGAACGGAGAAAACTCTCCCAACGCTTGAAATGCAGGCTACAAATTGACCCGCGGTCAATTTGCGTCTGCTTTCAAGCGTTGGGCCGGTAGAAAGCCTTCCTGACAGCACTAGAATATTTCCTAATAATGTACTTGTATTACTACGCATGATATATTATGCTATTTCCTAACGTACAACTAGGAGGAAATACAAATGACTCAAGACCCTGAAATCAAAGCAATGCAAGAAGTTCATCAGTCTCTCGACGGTCTCGAAGAGGCGGCCAGGCAGAGAGTTATTCAATGGGCGATATCTCGATTCAATCTCCCTGGAGCATCTAAGGCATCAGGGAATAAAGGTGCAGGCCCAGGAGGAGGCTCTGCCACGCAGGCAAGCGGCGACCCATCATTAACATCTTACGAAACAGTAGCCGACATATTTACTGCTGCGAATCCTACCAAAGATAAAGACAAAGCGCTGATTGTAGCTTCCTTTTTACAGGAAAAGAAAGAACTGGAAGATTTGACTGGAGCTGACATTAACAAAGAGCTCAAGAACCTCGGTCACGGCCTGAAGAACGTCACAGATGCCATTAACCAGCTCAGTTCAAAGAACCCTAAGCTGATGATCCAAACACGAAAAGAGGGAAAGAGCAAGCAGGCACGCAAGAAATACAAGGTCACGACAGAAGGCATCAACGCAGCCAAGGTTCTCCTCAAGAAAGATGGCGAAAGCGGAACAGAATGACCTCGCGTGATCTGATATTAGAACTATCTAGGGTGCTTGATTCCAATCTTGCCAAGGACTTGGTTTGTGAATTCATTGAGTTGCGAATGGAATGTCAAACGGGAACTCTTGGACGCTCAAGTCTCGGCAAGTTTGTGGAAACGGTTGTTCAAGTTCTCCAATACTTGGATATGGGAAAGTACGACGCGAAGCCATCAGTTGACGATTACTTGAAGAATATCGAGTCTCGATCCCCAGCTCTGGCGGAAGACCTACGCATTTGTTGTGCCCGTATTGCTCGCTCTGTATACACCCTTCGCAACAAACGCAACATTCTCCACAAGGGAGAACTTGATCCGAGTCTATACGATTTGAGGTATGCGTATTCAGCATGTCAGTGGATTCTTTCTGAGATTTTGCGATACGCAATCAAGTCAGACAAGGAATTGGCGGGTGGTTTAGTAGAATTCGTTCAGATTCCAGTATCTCCAGTTGTCGAAGATTTGGATGGCCGAAAGATTGTATATGGTGACCTTACCGTGGAAAAAGAACTGCTCGTCCTGCTACATAGCCACTATCCAGAGGCTGTACGCCATAAAGACATACAAGTTTCTATGGATCGACGATCCAAATCTGCCATATCAAACAGCCTAAAGAAGCTCTGGGAGCAAAAGCTGGTGCACCGCACTGTAGCTACATACAAACTCACGCAAGAAGGCTACAAAGCTGCAACCTCAGTCATAAAAGAACTCATTCTGTAGGCAATTGAAGAATTATAAGCCCAACAGGAACACGCACGGTATCGTCGCATACGCGCCGAACCGTGATGTTAAACGTTAGGTTTTAGAAAATGAAAGCATACGATCCATCAGCACTGGTAGAACAAGCCGTAAAGCAATACCCGAATGATCCCTGGCTTGCCGACGCTCTACGAAAGTGCACAGCCGTTGTTGAGAGAAGTGAGTACTATATTCGCTTTGTTGACACATCTTCAGTGCCGGAGCTAAAGCATCTTGCCGCACCAATCAAGGATTCTATGTTTCTTGAAGACACCCCTGAAGGGGAAGTCGTTCTCGACATTCTCCACAATGGACAGGTTGGCGGAATGGAACTCTATGAGAAATTATTAAAAACCGGATAACGGAAACCTAACAAAACCTTTCAGCGTACGCTGGAAGCCAGCGCCGCTGAAGGTCATCGTTGGCTTCACAGAAATGAAGAGAAACAGAGTAACGCAAGGCGTGATTGCTGCCGAACGCCGACAGTCGCCGAGAGCCTGGATTTTCACGGCAAC
>MHBM01000232.1 GCA_001804885.1 Lentisphaerae bacterium RIFOXYA12_FULL_48_11 | reverse complement strand
ACTCGATACCTCGGCTAAATTTGATCCTGGTCGTGCAATTGCAGGCATCATTACAGGAATGGGATTTATAGGCGCTGGCGCCATAATGAAAGAGGGCCCAAGCGTTCACGGCATAACCACCGCAGCCTCTCTCTGGGTTGCTGCAGCAGTTGGTATGCTGTCAGCTGTCGGCGCTTACGGCCTGGCAATCTTTACAACACTACTGGCAACTGTGACTATGGCTTTCTCCCCTCGTACTTTTCCAAGAATAACAGACGAAAACAATAACTTGGCAAAACAGTAGCAAATCGCGAATAGAAAGAAGAAGTAATATGGCAAAAATTCTGCTTGTTGACGACGAAGGATCGGTCCTACAGTCCATTGGAATGCTCCTCAAAAGTGACGGACATGAGGTCATACCAGTCCGTGACAGCCAGCAGGCAGCTGAAGTAATTACGAAGGAATCATATGACCTTCTGATTACAGATCTTCGAATGCCAAACGTCGACGGCATGCAGCTTATTACCCTTGCTCACCAGAAAACACCCCCAATCCCATCAATAATCATATCGGCTTATGGTTCAGAAAAAACCGCACAACAAAGTAAGGCACTGGGATGTGTCGCATATATACAGAAACCATTTAAAATTCAGGCTGTAACTGAGGCTGTTCGTAAAGCATTGGAATCAAAGTAATCGGCTTCATGGCGCCTATGCCCGATCAAAGTAAACTGGAGATAAATCTGCTTTTTTTCCTGATTTCACTTTTAGTCAAATCAAGAATCTCATGGGGAAAAACAACCCATTTTGACACCTCTCGCACGTAAAAGTCAGGACCAGGCCGCCGTCCCCGCCTGAGATAAAGAGTTGCTACCTTGATATTCTCCGTTTCACTGGACAGCCGAGCCTTTACACTTTTTATCGTCTCGCCTGAATCATAAATATCATCGACGACAAGAACCTGAGTCTTTTTCTTAATTCTTAAAAAGTCATTAGAAAACCGTCTAATACGTAATCGGCGTCTCTTCCCTATGCCTGAATACGACGCTACTTTTATAACAATTTGCCTCACATCCAGTCCCTTGTATGCCAGGAACTCGTGTACCACCAGCCCTACAGGTGCTCCCCCCCGCCACAAAACCAGCAATATGTCAGGCCGATAGCCGGAAGCATAAATCTTCCTGGCCAACAAGAAAGAGTCTTTGAATAATCGGGAGGGACAGATAAATTGCTTGGACGTCATAGAAGAAAGTATTATTTTATTCCAGCTTTCCTTGAAGCCTTAACAAGCTCGTTGACATATCCGGCCAACGTTACAATTGTGGGGCCATACCCTTTGGAATACATCTCGTGCTCGATGGTGTATCCGAGCTCTCCGGCGCCCTGATATCTTTCTTCGGGATATTTCTGTAGGCATTTCATTACTATGGTAACAACAGACTTCGGAATATCCTTCCTGTATTCACGGGGATCCGGAACTTTTGATTCCTTAACTCGTGCAACAGTCCCATCTATATCATCATTTTCACATTGAAAAACCCTGATACCGGTCAGAAGTTCATAATAAAGAAGGCCCAGGGAATACAAATCACTTCTATGGTCGATACTTATACAATTAGCCTGTTCAGGCGACATATACTCTACACTGCCAACAAGATATCCATCGTCATTTCCCATGAACTGGGCGGCCTTTGCCACGCCAAAGTCCGTTAATTTGACTTCTCCTTCCTTCGTAATCATCACATTATTTGGCGAAACATCGCGATGAACCAGCCCAAGCGAATTACCGGTTTCATCTTTTTTGTTATGCGCATATTCCAACCCGCGACATATACGACTTGCGATGAATGATGCTATTTCTACAGGTGTAGCACGCTTAAGCTTCCTATGCAGATGAATAAAACTTGTCAGGTTAATTCCGTCAATATATTCCATGGCAATATAATAGCCATCCTCATGTCTGCCGAGGTGATGAATCTGCACGATATTCTGATGCACCAGATTGGCAACCAGCTTGGCTTCACCGATGAATGAAGAAACAAAACTCTCTTTCTGAACATACGAAGGAAGAATGGTCTTTATCGCAACCTTCTTTATAAAACCTTCAGCACCGAACTGCTCAGCCTCATATACAGACCCCATTCCCCCGTCTGCAATCTTACGTTTAAGGAAGTACGTCACTGTGCCAAATATATTGCCTGAAAGCTCATCGTTCGGATGCTGGTCAACAAGCACCGCCCTCCGCATAAAATTGCCTTCAACAACAGTTGCAGCCTGTGCCGCGACATCCTTCTCCTGCTCCTTGGACGCTCTGACATCAACATGCTCCGGCAAGTCAACTTTGATTTTACTTTTTCCAATAAGGAGGACATCGCCATCCGCCAGTTCTGCAGTGATAACACGATGGCCATTAAGAGAAATGCCATTAGTAGAGCCCAAGTCCTTTACAAAAACCCTTTTACCATCCATGAAAACAGAACAATGCACGAGAGAAACCGATGTGTCCGGAATCGAGACATCATTCGACGGATCACGACCAACGGTTATCTCCGTTTCGCCCTCAAATCGACTGCCAGCCAAAGGCCCTGTCTGAAAAATTAGCTTCATCTTCCGCATGCCCTCTTCAACCTTAATTTGATTTACTATGACATATTAGCCCCCTGTGCTACAAGCGACTTATTCAACTCATGCTTGATTTTAAAACCATATACTATAAATTCACTTAAATCTTAAGGTGAAGTATGAATCTAAAAATCAGCCATTTTCCATTATTGGGCGTGGTACTTGCTATATTGATTGTCGGATGCAACAGTATACAACCCCTTACACTTCGTCACTACAGCAAGAACATCATTGCCAAGAAAGACAAAACCCTTTTCCTGGAAAAGGACCAGATCGATTTCAAAAACCTCAAACATGAACTGATAGCTCGACTTGTCGCAACAACAACACCAATAGTGGTCCACATTCACAAGGATTTGCCACACAGTATGGCGGAATCACTGTTAGACAAGCTCAAAACTGAAGGCTTTGCCAACATTCAGATTGTTATATTTACTGATTGATAACATGAGGGAAGTCCACAACTTCCCACCTTTCAAAACATGTCATCTGGTTAGATAAGACGGAAATTGTTCTTGGAAACGCAAAGCATGGACATATTCCGGGAAAAGCGGAAACTATAGAAACTTACTGCCGCTAATAATGTTCATTCCGCTCTCAGTCATAAGTTGTGATGACATCATAGTAATAATAGCTTGTTGAGGAATTTGGCCTGACATCAAGAATCGTCAGATGTCCTTTAAGTATATCAACATCAGAGCTGTAACTCCGGCCCGTATAGTCAGCGCTTAGGACGATCCTGTAAACTCCGGGCTCAAGATCCTGAATTTCCTCATCACCACCATCAAGGCGAAAAACCTCTACACCATCGAGAAAAACTTCAATATCATCACCGCTGTTGTTATCCAGAACAAGACACCCCATGCCGACAGCTGGCACATGATCGTAATAACTGTTCTCATCACAGCCACAAATCAACGATCCTATAAGCATATATGCGCAAAGCAGGCTCCACCTCAAAGAAATCACATCATCTGAAGAAGCTTTTGTCATAATTATACCCTGAATTGTATTATATGATCACACTAATTTCTGAAGAATACTATAGTATTCTTAGGGATTTGGCCCTCGTTAAGCCTGTTCCCGGGAACGACTGATCCATCCGGCAGCCTGTAATAAGTTGATGGAAAATGCCAGGCTTTGCCGCAAATATCAAATGCGCTTCTTTTTGCGGTAACTTTACCGCCATATTTATAACCGACAAGGATCCTTGTTTTCTGTGGCAGTACAGCAAAGACCGATTCAGCCATCTCATCACCTTGTATCACATGACCATCAGGAAAAAAGTAAACCGTAGTCTTTTTGTTATAGTCTTCCCCGGCAATATCCATAGCTGTATCACCATCAATACCTATTTCCATTATTGTTCCTGACTCATCATCCCCATGTTGCCCGGAAATTACAACCTTCGTTCCCACCGGCATTCTTTTCCAATCTTTGATCTCGTTGCCACGCCTGACTCTGCCATCTGGAAATTGATATAAAATATCCCTGCTCTTGTAATTGTCACGGGCAATATCCCACGCCGACCTTGAGCTGGAAATCACATTTGCATCAGAACTCGTATAACGAACCGCAGCTTTTTCCTGTTCATCAGATTTACCATAAAGTACAGTGGCAAGGTATGGATCACCAACCACCAGTCTGCCGGACTTGACGTCGGGATCGAACAAGGCCTTTTTATCCAAACCTATCCTGTAACGTACCGATTCTTTTGCAAAAAGCATTCCGCATCGCTTCCTGCCACGGTGTGACTTCTTATGCCATGTATTTGGAGTCCCATACGCAACCATTGAATGTGTCAGAACCTTCTCGTCCGGCACCTTATACCTGTTCTGCAGAACTTCCAGCAACTCTTTCAGGGATTGCTCCTGTGCCCTGGTAATATCCCTGTTATAGTAACCGGCCACCTCGATACCGACCGAGAAGTTATCAATATTCTGGCGACCATCCCACATGCTTCTCCCTGCATGAAGCGCCAGACGCTGTTCCTGAATAATCCTTGTCACCCGCCCAGCCGTATCAACAAAGAAATGAGCCTCCCCATTGGTGTAAATCTTCCGCAAAGATCCTTCCTCCGGCCCCTCTGTAGTGTGCAATATAATATAATATGTGGCAGACCTAAGAGGTCTTTCATGATTCCATGGACTAATCTGACTACGAATCTCCAAGCCAGAAGCAGGCAAGCCCAGCAACATCAATGCGCAAAGAAATGTAAAGACAAAGACTCGCATCACCGCAATTACCAAGTGTGTTGTTATTGCATTCTTCATATCCATAAGAAAACTAACTCATAATTTACACAAAATAAGAAGAAATGTTTACCTTTTTCCTTCATATTTGTACACATTCGGGGACTTCACAAACAAAGGTTAGTCGCTCCAGTCATTGGAATCTTCTGCCTTGGCAAATAAACTGACTACTTGCGGTGGAGCATTCGATCAAAGAAGTTCGTTATTTTCTGACTCACGCGATCCATGAAGTCAGAAAATCTTATGCCCATTTTCGCAAATACGAACGGGATAATCACACCGGCAAATATCAGTACAATAGTAATGCAGACAATTGCATACATTTCGTAACGAACAGATTCTGGGAGCCAGGACTGGATCCTGGGAAGAACTGTTGTTATACGAGCATCGCCCCTGTAAACAACCACCTGCTGAAGACCGAACATTACTGTGGCAGCCATAAGTGCCGGAATATTCGGATTCGCGTTTTTCATGAAACCACGAAAGAAAATACCTATCGCCATTGGTAAACCAACAGCAACAATAAAGCCACTTACAATTGAAGCAAAAACAAATGTACCTGCCCCACCCACTGCATTCCCCTTTTAAATTTATATGCCAACCTCGGACTAAAAGTCCTGGTCCTTCTCTAAAGACGGATAAAGCCGCGTAATATGTCGTCAACAGCTCTCTCTGTCCATACAAACTTTGATACCAAAAAACGTAAACCTTGACAGACAGTCATCAAGGCTTGATCCTGCAACACACAACTTCAGTAAATTCCTGCACATTAATACCAAAAACCATCTCTATTGGTCCCCTGTTCTCAATGTCTGTCAAAATCGTTTCCCTTGTGAGCTCATCCCCCATTCCGAAAGCATAAGATTCCGGTACTTCCGGCACTCTGAAAATGACATGAGTATTTCGATTCAACGATTCTTCATTGCGGATATAGTCAATAACCTTCAAAGCTACCTGCCAGTACAATAAATTTTCATTATTAGGCGAATCTGGAATCAACGAAGCCAATTCCCTTATTTCGGCATCACTGCATCCATATCCCGGGTAAATCTTCCAATCGATAACTATCAGGTCAAAATATCTTGCAGAAAGTTCTCTAACCGCATCCGATGCTGTTGAATATTCTCGAAACACTACCCCAAGCCCTGCGAGCGCATCACTTAACCGAGTCCTCACGATCCGATCATTTACTAATAATGCTATTTCCACAGGTCAACCTGCATAATTGAAGAAGAATCATACCACTTTATTTTGATTTCAACAGCTCATCCAGATTATCAAAAGCATTAAACCCTGAAGATGACTTTGCGCTCTCATCGTCTGCCGCCCCATCAGAGTACCCGGCTATTTTGTATTTCTCGTGCTCATGGTCATGGCAATACAGACACAACAGCTCCCAGTTACTCCCATCATTGGGATTATTGTCGTGATTATGATCCCTGTGATGGACGGTAAGCTCCCTTAGCCTTTTCCCATCAAATTCCCTGCCACAGCGGGCACAAACATGCGGAAACAATTTGAGCGCCCGCTCCCTGTAACTCTTTTGCCTGATCTCTATATCCCGACGCAACTCGCTCCGAAGCTGAGCCTGCCGTGCCGCATCAGGTAATGTTCTCTTTATTCCCATTTGATTGCCTTATTTTTAGAACTTTAAGAGTTACTGATGTTTTAATTACATTGATGATACTAAACAGAGAAAATTGCCTCAAGAAAATAGGATTTCAATAACTGCAGATTAAGAATAAGCCCATTATATACTTAATTGTTCAGGATTGGTGGGCCCAGTAGGGGTCGAACCTACGACCAGAAGATTATGAGTCTCCTGCTCTGACCAACTGAGCTGTGGGCCCCGAAAAACGTCACAGGTTGTAACCTATTCACCGTTTAGATGCAACTTGAATAAGCAATAGTTGTTAATATTTAAGACA
>MHBM01000231.1 GCA_001804885.1 Lentisphaerae bacterium RIFOXYA12_FULL_48_11 | reverse complement strand
AATCCATCAACTTTTGCAAGCAGTTGAAATTACCGGTTCTCGGAGTAGTCGAGAACATGAGCGGGTTCGTATGCCCAAAGTGTGGAGAAATTACTGATATTTTCAAAACAGGCGGTGGTGAGCGGATGGCCAGGGAAATGGAAGTTCCTTTTCTCGGTCGTATTCCTGTTGATCCTGCCGTAGGCGAGGCATGCGATGCCGGAACCCCATTTATCTATCATTACAGCAAGACAGAAACAGCCAAAGCTCTTGAACGGGTTATTGAACCCATCCTGCTGTTGTCAGAAAGAAAAGAACCTGTACTAGAAACAAACAAGAACAAGGAGAAAACAGCAATGAGAATAGCGATACCGATAGCTGAAGGAAAACTCTGCATGCACTTCGGACACTGCGAACAGTTCGCCCTGCTGGATGTGGATGAGAAATCAAAGAAGATTACGAGTAAAAAAATGCTTGTTCCCCCACCCCATGAACCTGGCGTATTACCGAAATGGCTTCAAGAACAGGGTGCAAATATGATTATTGCCGGAGGCATGGGCAGCAGGGCACAGGGATTATTTGCTGAAAATGGAATCAAGGTCATGGTCGGCGCTCCCAGTGTGACTCCTGAACAACTGGTTGACGCCTACATGGAGGGAACGCTCCAGCCCGGCGAAAACGTCTGCGATCATTGAGAAAAGCTTACGCCATTTCAACCATGAGAGCGGTGTCGACCATATTTATAGCAGTCATTGCTTCGGGGATTGTCATCGGTACTGCCGTATCAACCATAGCAGTATCGATGACCAATGACATTGGCATTGTCGACTTCCGTTACTCACCACCCTGGTGGCAGACCGCGATATGCCTGCCGGATGACCCGGATAAGGCGCTGGTCGGCAAAGAAGGGCAACTACTTTATGATTACGGACGCGGTTCTGAAAAAACACGCCGCTTTGGCCTTTGCATTCAGCCAAACATGGGTGGCGGTCTTACATGGAGAGAGCAGAAGACAGTTTCAGCCCGGGTTCCTATAGTTCTGACAAGGAAAGAAGCCGCAGGCGTGGAAGTTGTGGAAGAGGCCTTCGTCGTGGCTTCGAGCAATGCTGTTTCCTCTTCTGCACAGCTTCCAACTGAACGGCAATCGGTAATCCTGGTTACGATGAAGAATACAGGAACAACCGAATCGACCCTACAGCCAACACTTCAAATCCAGGGCATAGACCCTGTCACATTCACCGTGGCAAACAACATCATCTCGGCAGGCCGGACATGGATCACGGCATCCAAGCCTGTCATTTCCGTGTCCACGGGAACTGACAGGGTGTTCACAGCAACCCTCGCACCCGAACCGTTGAAACCCGGTACTTCAAGCCAGATAGCTTTCTTTATCAATCGTAATCGGGTACCAGATTCTCAAACTTATAACATTGAAAGTGCCGCACGTGCCAGGGACAAAACCATGCAATGGTGGGAGAATACCAAGCTTCCTTATGCGTCCATACAAATCCCGGACATTGAAATCCAGGCCATGCTTGAATCCTGCATACGTAACATCTGGCAGGCACGTGAAATCAAGAATGGCAAACCCGCCTTTCATGTCGGACCGACCTGTTATCGCGGGTTGTGGATTGTTGATGGTGCCTTCATTCTCGAAAGCGCTGCACTGGTTGGACGCCCAATGGATGCCCGGGCCGGAATCGAATACATGCTCGGACATCAAAAGCCAGACGGTAGTTTCGAAATCATTGATAGATACTGGAAAGAGAACGGCATAGTTTTGTGGGCGGTTACGAGACATGCTTTCCTGACCGGGGATAAAACATGGCTAAAATCTGTCTGGCCAAAGCTGGAACAAATTGTGGAGGCAATAAGCCACCTTCAACAACGTTCGCGAACTGAACCACCGGATCTCGATGACGGCCTCATGCCTGCAGGTTTTACGGACGGTGGAATAAGTGGAAATAATCCAGAATACTCAAATGTCTATTGGACTCTTACAGGACTCAAAGCGGTAATAAGCGCAGCCGAATGGCTCAACAGGGAAGAGCAAGTTGTCAAATGGACCAAACAATATGAAGATTTCATGCTGACATTTCAAAAGGCTGCAACTCGAGATATGGCTACTGATCCATTCAACAATCGTTACCTGCCGACCATCATGGGAAATGCAGGCAAAGAACAACTTCCCCAGCGTGGACAATGGGCATTTCTGCATGCCGTATATCCCGGACAGATCTTCCCACAAGATGACACGCTGGTCTGTGGCAACCTCGCAATGCTGCGGGCAACAAAGAAACAAGGCCTTCTCTTCGGAACGGGTTGGGATGCTGAAGGCATCTGGACTTATGCGGCGAGTTTTTATGGACATGCATTGCTATGGCAGGGGAATGGGCAGGAAGCCGCGCAGGTTCTTTATGATTATGCCAACCATGCCTGTCCAACCAGAGTCTGGCGCGAAGAACAGCGCCCGATCGGAAAAGGCGGACACGAGGTTGGAGACATGCCTCACAACTGGGCATCAGCCGAATTTATCAGACTGGCTGTGCACCTTATTGAAATCGACAGGGGCAATGAGTTGCATCTGCTGGAAGGATTCCCTCCCCTGTGGTTCGGCGCTGGAAAGGTCACACGTCTTAATAACGTCGCAACTCCTTTTGGTCCATTATGCCTCGTACTGCAGGTGGATCAAGACGGCAAAACCGCCTCACTTAAAGTCAATCCCTTGAACAGGAATTGCAAGGCTGTTATCGTCCATTTGCCGGACGGGACATGTAAAAGGCTATCGTCAAATCAGGATGGAACCCTGACCTTTCCCGTCAATTTTACAGGTTTATCGAAATAAAGCGTTCATCAACAACAAGAAAAGAAGAAAGGAAAAATATGCCTAGAATCAGCCGCAGAAAATTCATCACAAGGGCAACAGCAGCAGGAGCAGGAACATGTATGTGTGGTCTCAGTGGATGCGCAACATTCAGCAAGGTAGGAAAAACACCCTCAATCCCTGCCGACGCTTATAGCTTCAAGAACGGCAAGCTGACAATACTGCTGGGCAAAGTAGCGCAACTTGAAAAAATTGGTGGATCGATAAAAATCATTGATTCCAAACTGCCGGAACCGTTGATTATTGCCAGGATCGAGGAGAAAGAATACACCGCCGTTTCGATCAAATGTCCTCACCGCGGAGTCGAGGTTGAATACAAACATGACAGCAAACAGTTCCGCTGCGCCAGTCTAGGCAGCTCCACTTTCGCCACGGACGGCACATATAAGAAAGGTTTTGCAAAAAAGTCGCTAACCCGATTTGATGCAAAACTTGACCCGTCTGACCCGAATAGTTTGATTATCAGCATGACTTAGCTGACAGATTATTGAGATAAGACCTTACTGTGTTCCGCTCGTCTGGTCAAAGTAAACCGGAGAGTCATTTTTAAAAACATCAAATATGAAACTTCTGCTTACATCCGTGTTTGGCCCATTTGGCGTCGATGATGCTTTTGGCTGCAAAGAGAACAAGATGGAATTGTTCCATAACCAGATCACGCGCGAACAGGGTCTTTTCTCGTACAGATTTCATCATAACAGTTTCGGTCTTTACTTTCTCGCCGAAAACGTTGATACGCCAACCACAGTTCTTGATTTCCCTGAACTCAAGGATTTCATCCATGAACTTGCAAATGATTATGATTATGTTGGTATAAGCTTTGTAATACCCAATGTTAAAAAAGCCAGGGAAATGGCCCGTCTGATCAGGAAACACTCGCCGCGATCAAAAATCATTCTCGGCGGACACGGCACGACAATTCCGGGGATAGAAGACATTGTGGAACATGACTATATTTGCCGGGGCGAAGGGGTCCGCTTTTTACGGTCGCTCTTGAATGAAAATCCCGACAAAGCCATCCGGCATCCCCTGGTCCACAGCTCGTTTGACAGAAAAATCATGGGCTTTCCACTGCCAACAAGTGCCGGGGTCGTCATCCCCGGCGTCGGCTGCGTAAACAAGTGCCGCTTTTGCGTAACCTCCCATTTTTTTGGCGGCTACACCGCCTACCTCAAGACCGGCCAAGACATATACAACGTCTGTCTGCGGTATGAGAAGGAATTTGGCGTTACGGATTTCGGTGTACTGGACGAGAACTTCCTCAAGGATAAGAAACGCGCACTGGAACTCCTGAACCTGATGGAAGCGAACAATAAATTATACACTTTCAGCATCTTCTCCTCAGCAGAGACATTGACTGAATTGGGTGATCTCGACCTGCTGGTAAGGATGGGAATCCAGTTTGTATGGTTCGGCGTTGAATCCCGGAAAGAATTATTTGAAAAGAATAAAGCCGTCGATTTTCATGCCCTGGTACAGGCATTACAAATGCGCGGAATCAGTGTGTTGACTTCTTTCATTTTGTTTCTCGAACACCACGATAAAAAAACAATACTGGAAGATATTGACTACGCAATCTCCCTGAAGCCGGACTACCTGCAATTCATGCAGCTGGGACCATACCCAGGCACCATGCTTTACAGTGATTATGAAAAACAAAACATCCTGCTGAAAGACATTCCCTACGAAGAACAGCACGGACAGGACAAAATATGGTTTCGACACAATCACTTTACCAGGGAAGAAACCAGTTTGTTTACGAGAATGGCATTTAGAAAAGACTACGAACTCAATGGAGCTTCCCTGGTCCGATACATGAACACAACCATAAAGGGATATAACTATATCCTGCAACACCCGAATGAGTTCATAAGAAAGCGCGCAAAAGATATCGAGGTAATGCTTGATCAGATGAGGTACTTTTTGCCTGCACTACGTATTTTCACATCAAATGCGAGCACAACTGCCGGGGTCGATAATGTCACCAAACACTTGCGCCGCATTTTCCAGAAAAAACAAACCAAAACACTAATTGCCGAAACATGCGTTACACTTCTCGCATGCAAGGAATTCCTGAAAATCAAAACACTTGGAGATACAAGCCAGCCAGCATGTTTCCAGAGAAAATACAATTCAAACAACATAAACATGGTGAAATGTGAACCCTGAGATCTCAATAAAAGTACAAATCAACCGGGTTGTAAACTTACTGCTCTGGCTGTCTACATGTCTTATGACCGCTACTGGATTCATGCTGGCATTCCGTCTTCCACCCGGCAGTCGTGGCGGTGGAGGGCTGACAGCATGGGGTTGGTCACGGCATGAATGGGGCGACCTGCATTTGCGAAACGGCTATGTATTCCTTATCCTGGTTATTCTCCATCTCATTTTACACTGGCGTTGGTTCTGGTGCATGACTTCAAAATGGTTTAAAATCTTCTTCCTGGCTGGCCTGATTGCCGGACTACTCGTAGTAGGCGCGGGTTGGCTGATCCCTGTCGAGCACACGTCTGAAGATGGGCATAGACAAGGATCTGGGCAGGGACATGGGCACGAACGAGGCAACTACGTAAAACCCAGCGTAAAATGAATATCACCTCCGGAACCAGCATAGTACAATAATCATAAATTGCCCACGCTTGACAAGCATCCATATTACTCGTAGTTTTCACCCTGAGTATGAGACTATATCTTATAGCGAGGACAAGTTGAATAAAACGCTGAAATGCCCATGTTATGGCACCACGTTGTCGAAACTGGTTCATCCCGTTGTGCTGACGATTCTGGCTATTAAAGACGTTCACGGTTACCAGATTGCCGAACTGGCAGCAAAGACACCCCTGCTGGCAGGTAGTCGACCGGATACGGCTGGAATTTATCATCTGCTCCGGACAATGGAGAAATCCGGGTATGTTAAAGTCATGCGCCAGATTTCGGAAAAAGGGCCAGCCAGAAAGGTATATCATCTAACAGCATCAGGCCGTGTATGTCTCCAGACTTGGTTAGAAACTCTTTCGCGTTACCACAAAGCTCTCGGATCTTTCCTTAAGACAGCAGGCCGAGTGCACGTGAAAGGTGAGGCAAAGGATAAGAGAAAGAGAGCACAACCATGAACAAGAGGCGTATTTGCGCAATAGTGATATGTTCAGCTATTATGGGCATTTTTGCTTCGGGACAGCAGACAAGGAAGGAAGAAGCGAAGCCAATAATCATTAAGGTTGGACATGTTAATCATGATCATCAACTTGCTTTGTACGCGGCGCTGGATAATGCCGGGGCCTTGGGCAAGAAGACTGGCATAGAGGTCAAGCCGATCAAGGATCGCGAACTTTACGATCTTTTCGATTCAGGACGGAGAATAGCGGAAGTGGAAGTGGTCAAAGTCGGCGGTGGATCAAAAATGCCCACGTCTCTGGCCCAGAATGTAATTGATATTGGTTTTGGTGCTGCAGTTGCTTCCCTCGCCGCCGTTGATAATGGGATGCCTATTCGCATCATATCGCCGCTTCACTCCAAAGGAAATATGCTGGCTGTCAGATCCGATATCCCTGCAAGTAATTGGATGGAATTCGCGTCTTACGTTAAGCAACGAACCAAGCCAATACGTATCGGATACAAAGAGCCGATAGCGGTGGCCAAAATGGCCATTGAGTCGGCATTCAAGGATGAGGGGATATCGTTTTCAGGGGACATGTTTAGGAAGGATATCAAGGTACATATGATCAACGTGAAGGGCGGGGAAAAGTTGAATTCGTCACTCGCCAGCGGTTTGATTGATGGTTATGCCGGCAACAACCCCTTTCCTGCAATAGGACTTGAGCAAGGCATGTTGAAGATAGTTTGCAGCCTGGATAACCTGTCCGGGGGTAAGCAGAAAGATATGCCTTGCTGCTGCATCGCCGCGTCTCAAAAAGCACTCGAGGAAAAGAAAGAAGCCATCATATGTTTAATGGTTTTATTTATTCAGGGCACTGAACTTGTAAACACCGATCTTGATTCGGCGGTGAAGTCAGCATGCCGATGGCTCGGGACGAGCGAGAAAGTGGAGCGCACGAGCATCCCGACAAGCTGTTATTCCATGACGGAATCTAAGGAGTGGCATGCATCCATGGCAAAATGGATCGAAACAATGAATGAATTGAAGGAAATCAAGGGCAAGCTCAAAGGTATGAAAGAGCCTGATGTTGCCGGAATCGCTTATGACTTTTCACTGTTGCATAATGCCGAAAAACGGCTCGCCAAATGAACATCGCAAGTTATCCGAAAGTTGGCATCAAGTTGCGGGCTGGGTGCTGGTAATTCCCTTGCTTATTGTCTTGTGGGAAACCGGAGCGTATCTGCTGAATCAGCCATGGATCCTGCCACGGTTCAGCCTGGTTGCCAGACAACTCATGCACCCCTTTCAGGATCTTTATGCATCGGGATCACTGGCAAGCAATACACTGGTGAGTTTTGTGCGGGTGTTGATCGGGTTTTTACTTGCGGCCATCTTTGGCATTCCTCTTGGATTGCTCATGGGGTCTACACGTGCGGTACGGGGCCTGTTGGAACCGATTATAGAATTACTTCGACCGCTTTGTCCAATCGCATGGATTCCTTTCGCGCTAGCTGTTTTCAAACTACAAACATTGCCACAGGTCTTTGGCATACGCGCCAGCGGCACAATCCTGGATCAGGTTCAGACTGGCATGGTATTTGTTTTGTCTTTTGGGGCCTTCTTTCCCATAGTTGTCAATACTCTGGATGGGGTTTCCGGTGTGCGCCGGAATTACCTCATGCTGGCAAAGACACTTGGCGCCAGTCGCAGACAGACCTTTTTGCATGTGTACCTCCCTGCCGCTTTGCCAATGATCCTGACCGGGCTCAGGCAAGGCATCGGACTTTGTTGGTTTGTGATAATAGCCGCAGAAATGCTGCCGGGTGCCAACAGCGGAATCGGCTATCTTCTAATGTACGCCGCTGATCAATCCGGAATGAATGTGGTAATTGCTTCAATGATCATCATAGCAACGATTGGTGCTTTGTTGAATACGCTGATGGTACATGGGACCAAAAGGTTGATAGGATGGTATGGAAAAGAATTCTGACATGATTGAACCTGTCGTGGTTCTGCGGGATGTTTCCAAGATATTCCGCAGTGAATCAGGCGTGGAAGTGAAAGCCATCGAGGCCGTGAATATGACCGTTGCCGCGGGTGAGTTTGTCGCTATTCTTGGCCCAACGGGTTGTGGAAAAACAACGGTATTAAATCTTGTTGCAGGTCTTGACGCGCCAGACTCGGGCAGTATCATGGTCCGGAAAACTAATGGTTCAAATGGAGTCATACCTTATGTTTTTCAGCATTATACCCTGTTCCCGTGGCGAACAGTGCTTGCCAATGTCTCTTTTGGCATGCAGATGTCAGGTATGAGCAAACGCGATTGCAAGAAAAAAGCTTTTTCGTTGCTTGATCAGGTCGGTCTTGGGGCCTCCGCAAATGCCTATCCGCACGAATTGTCGGGCGGAATGCGTCAGCGTGCCGCAATTGCCCAATCCCTGGCGCTTGATTCTCAATTGCTTGTCATGGACGAACCGTTCGGGTCTCTTGATGACCACACCCGACACGAAATGGGTGAGTTGCTTTCCGAGATTTGGTCTCATCTCCAAATGACTATTCTGTTTGTCACACACAATATTGATGAAGCGCTGATGCTTGCAGACCGTGTCATTCTGTTCAAAGGACATCCCGGTAAACCCGAAGAGGAATTTTACATTGAAATACCTCGTCCAAGAGATCGTCTCAGTACCCAGTTTACTGCGTTGCATGTAGAACTTCGAAAACTCATGTCGAATGAATGTGCCTGACAGTGAGCGTAAAGGGGGTGATGAAGCTGAATCATGGCTTGCACGAATGCCTGCAGTTTGCCGGCGGTTCGTCAGGCAACCTGTAAGATCGGCGGGAATCGCCGACGAGATATAATGGCGGAAAGGAATAGAGTGAAACAATGAGAATAGCAATCTCGAACGTAACATGGCGGTTGGCATTATGCATGCTCTTGTGTTTTGTTTTGGGAGAATATGTGCTCGCTCAGGAGAAAGAGAACGAAGTCCGCAGTTCGCTGCGAAACGGTGGTGATTTCCGTCTGCGGCAGGAAACAATGGATAATATTGAATCACCCTCCAAGGTGATAGATGATAACTATTTGCGAATGAGAACACGTCTATGGATGGAATATGATCCCGTCGAACATGTGACATTGCGGATTCGCGCCCTCAACGAGTTCCGTCACTGGTTCGCCCCCGATCAAGATGGCGTCTCGGAATCTGCAAACTATGAATGGCCGGATGAACTAGTCTTTGACAACATATACATTGATTTACATGGTCTGCTGGAAGGATCGTTTTCTCTTCGCATCGGACGACAGGACTTTATGGTGGACGGGACAGATAAACCATTGTACGGCAAAGGTAGGGTCATATATGACGGAACCGGAGAAGACGGTTCACGCTCTCGCTATTTCAATGCAGTTCGTGCAACATGGAAGCCCACGGGAAAAACGTCATTAGATGCGTTTGGTATTTATATGCCGCCAAAGGATGATCTCGCCGTCGATTCTGTTGACCGCGATCTGACCGGCTATACCTCAGCAGATGACGACATAACGGAAACTGGAGCTGGCTTATATTTGAAAAATAATTCTGTCGCAACATGCCCCTTTGAAACCTATACCCTCTATAAGCATGACGATGACTGGACACAGGCCGCCAAGAAGAATTCGTCCGGCGAGTGGATCCAGCCCAAGCTTGCATGGCAGACACTTGACGCATCGGCAAAGGTGATCGAAAATCCAGCCCTTGACTTGTACACAGTCGGTATTTATTTTGCCCCAAAATTTTGCAGGAGCGCACGTGGAAGTTTCGAAGGTGCCTGCCAGTTCGGTGAACGAGGTGATCTGGATATCTCAGCTTTTATGGTGGACGCTGTGCTGACGCAGGACATTCCGATTTTCGAATCGCTCAAGCCAGCAGTGGAAGCAGAATTCTACTATCTTTCTGGCGACGATCCATCCACAACAAGGGATGAAGGATGGGAACCGGTTTGGGCTCGCTATACGCAACATAGTGACCTGTTATGCCGTACGTTTTCGCGATGCCGATGGACCAATCTGACGATGCCAATGTTCTTTCTTTCTGCCACTGTTATACAGAACATAAGAACATCTTTAGGAATATCATATGTAACCGCCCCGGAGGACGACGGTTTGGGTTCTGGAAAGGATAGAGGCTGGTGGTATAGTGCAAAACTCGATTATGATGCAGCTCAAGATTGTCTTTGTTCTGGCGACAAGTTAACCTTTCGAATTATACTAGAGATACTTGATAGCGGTAATTACTATCTCACGGATGAGACTGCCTTTTTCGGCCAGTGGCAGATCATATATAAGTTCTGAGTCCGAATACTGAGAAAAAGTATTTTGCAAAATTCCGGCGGTCGCAATAATCTGACCGGATAATAAGGAAGGTAGGCGCGTAACATCTACATGAAATATGAACAGGCAAAAATTAGAGCTGATATTCTGAAGGCATTGGCCCACCCTATACGTGTTCTGATAGTCACCTCACTCGTCGACAAAGATCGCTGCGTTTGCGAGTTAAATGAACTGGCAGATATCGACCAGTCAAACATCTCCAGACATTTGTCGATGCTCAAAAAAGCCGGCATAGTCAGCGACCGGCGTGATGGCATGAAGGTTTTTTATCATCTGCAGACCCCATGCATTCTCAAGGCATTCGATTGCGCGGTTGATGTTGTTCGCGCAGATGCACAAAGAAGAAATAAATTTTTAGAGAACGACAATAATTAACCCGGGCACCGGCGATGTTCGACCATTTTGATCATCTTGCACCTATCTACGACAGGCTCATTAAAGGTCCCGATCAGCGACTACTGAACTCGCTACTGGAACCTCCAACAAACGGCATTATTCTTGATGCCGCAGGAGGTACCGGCAGGGCATCACGATGTCTGCAGGATGCAGCAAGATTCATCGTCGTGTGCGACTCTTCCCCTAGAATGCTGCATGCTGCAAAGATCAAGGGAATGGTCACCACGTTAGCCCATCTGGAAGACCTTCCATTCCCCGACAATTGTTTTGACAGAATTATGCTTGTTGATGCCTTCCATCATTTAAAGGACCAAGGCACCGCAATCAAGGAACTGCTCAGGGTTCTCAAGTTGTCAGGGCGCCTGCTGATCGAAGAACCCCACTGCAACCGCCTCCCTGTAAAATTGGCTGCCTTTCTGGAAAATATCTTCATGATGAGGAGTAACTTCTTTCCACCCGGAATCATGATCAGGATGATCGATGCTCTCGGCGGGCATGCGCAGCTGGTTCACGAAGACAGGTTCCGCGTTTGGATTGCAGTCTCGAAAGAGTGATTGAACCTCGGCCTGATATCGTGTAAATGTTATCACTCACATGAATAAACTGACTATACTTGCATTGACCATTTTATGTCTGTCATCCTGCGTTACCGGGGAAATCGGCAGAAATCCTGCCACTTCATGGGAACAGGCTGTTGCGCTCGCCACAGAAAAAGCCAAGACTAAGAAATATTCCTGCATCATAAACAACATGCTGGCACCGGAATACACAGATAATCTTAAAGCAGAATACGGCGCAGACTGGAAGAAGATATTCCAGAAGAACAAACTGGAAAAATTGCCCTATTATTACGGGTGGCTGAAGGGGGGGAAAGTTATTACCCAGGGGAACCAAACACTGATTCTGGGCCAGTTTGGATGTTACGCCAACTTTACCAGGATCGACGGGAAATATTTTATTGCTGACTTCGGACAGAACATCACATCCATGTAGTGAGCAGCCATGAGCTATCGGGACAGAAATTATGAATAATATTTCAACACGAATACTGGCATCTATATGCGCTGTGTGTCCTTTCTGTATCATGGCCAGGCAATGGCCAAGCAGCGGCTATGCTCGGGCCCTCCGGAAATTCGAAAAATCCTGCCCGGCATGCAGGGCATACGCAAAGCAGAAACAGATGAGTGCAACCGGTAATCATGTCAGTCAATAATCCCGGCAAAGATATCGCCACAGTTTAGGATTATTTAATACCACCAGTGACAAGAAAGACGCCGTACTGCCTTGTACCGCCATCAGCTTCAGCACGTGTGATCCTATACGCATCTTGCGCAGAAACACCGGTAAAGCCGGCATTACCAAGCCATTCACAAACTTTGTTACGGTCAAATCCTTTATGGAAAACACCTGTCGGATCGGCATGAAACGTACCATCTTCTGAGTCCAAGTCCGCCAAGGCAATCACCCCTCCAGACTTAAGGCAGGGTTGTAACCGACGAATCACCTGCTGTACATCAGGAAGGTGGTGCAAAACCATGGAACTTACTATCAAGTCAAACTCGGCAGTCGGTAGCACTGTCTTGGCGACATCACAAAGCAGCGTTCTAACATTTGCGATTTGTAGTGTCTTGAGTTTCTTTTCCAAAACACGCAACATTTCTTCCGACGTATCTACAGCCACAATGCTGCCAACATCCGGTAGTAACGCCAAGGTAAGCAAACCCGTCCCTGCCCCAAAGTCCATAACCTTCATATCGGGACAAAGCTTTACAGCCTTTCGAATCGTCTCACCTACTGCTTTGGCCATTTCAATCCTTCTCGGATTGGAATCCCACTCAGCCGCCACCTTGTCAAACCGTAAATTGACCTCGTTAATTCCGTGGTTTGTCATATTTCTAATCTGTTGTTTTCCTGAGACTTTCACAAGTTCATTTCTTACGGTCAAACCAGTAACGTGCGATACGTTCTGGATCCGTTATGTCTTCTGCGACAACGCCGTTTGCAAGTACGATAAACCGATTGCATACCCTCCGTACAAAGTCAATATCATGAGTTGCAATAAACATGGCGGCGTCCAGCGAAGCAAGTAATTCCGCAAGCTCTTCTTTGCCAACCGGATCAAGCGCTGCTGAGGGTTCGTCGAGTAGTAGTAACGGCGGGTTTGCAGCGAGCGCACCGGCTAGAGCAACACGCTGCATTTGACCATGGGACAAACGGTGAGGTGAACGAGAAGCTAGATTTTCGATACCGAGCATTTCCATAACCGGCCGCACTTTCTGTCGTGCTTCGTCCCGGGAAACGCCTCTCCGCTCCAGCGTGAAGGAAACGTCATCAATCACACTTGGAAATAGGATCTGATCGTCTGGAATGCCAAACAGAAATCCAATGCTATCACGGACTTGTCGTTCGGTCGCTCTCGATAAAGGAATATCGCATACAGAAATGACGCCATCGAACGGGACTAATCCTACCGCAGAATATAGTAATGTAGTCTTGCCCGAACCATTGAGTCCCAGCAATGCCACACGTTCCTCTGGAACGATATCCAGCGAGATTCCCCTTATGACGGGCCGATCCTCCTGACGGTATCTGGCAGAGACATTTTGATAGGTAAGAGCAGTTTTCATAAAGCACCCAGCCATCTGATTGAGATACTTGTTCCAAACAAGAGTATAACTGCAGCCATAACCAAAATGTCTAACACAGATATCGATTCATTTGAGGTTCTTGCTGTGATTTCAAAGCCACGCAGCTCCATGGCGGCGGCAATACGTTCGGCACGGTTCATGACTCTTAGAAGCCAAATAGTGGGCAGCGCCGGCAGAAATCTGAGTCTAGCCATGTAGCCCGATGGTACTCCGCGTACTCGTAGAGCAGCGGAGATCCTCCGTGATTCATTTGCCAGCATCGCGGTTTGATGAACAATCTGAATGACAAGACTTGTTATCATGCGGGGAATTGATAAGCGAGAAAGCCCTGTACTGAATTCGGACAAGTCGAGAATTGCAATTGTTGACGCACAAACAAGAATACAGGCTGTTCCACGAATACTAATTTCCATGGGGACTTTCGTAGCATCGTACCAATTGCAACCGCCTGAAGGATGGTGGTCTATCCAGGGTATGAGAAGAAACAATGGAAGAAAGAGTAAGAAAGCATACAGCAACAAGCCGGTTATATTCTTCCATGGGATTCCGCAAAGAAGCACCCAGGTAATAGTGGAGCCACAGATAATATAAAAACCCAGAGGTTTATATACCGGCAAAACGAGACAACTTGCGAGAATGACTATCCCGCAAATGATACGCGTAGAGGGAGTTATTCTCCGCATATAGCCATCACCTGAACCCCAGAGATCAAGGAATGATGTCACAGATTCATCCTTACTTGCATGCTGTTATTATGTAGCGCTGTTCATTATCGGTCGTGGAGATGACCTTAAACCGGTTATTCTTGAGCAAGTCCGAGGTTTTGCCGGCAGAAGCAAGATGGTCATGATGAACTGAAGGATGTGCTTCTGCATGGATTTGATTAACTTTTGATCGTGGTATCAAATGTAATATATTCAGGTATCCTCCCGATCGCAGTACTCGATAAAACTCTCTTGTAATACCCTCAAAGTCTTTAAAATGAGGCCATACCGAAAAACAAATAACACGATCCAGGGTGTTATCGGCAATTGCGAGCCGGTCTGCTGATGAATGATGCCAGGTTACGCGATCGTCACTAACTTTTCCCCTAGCTCGTTCGAGCATTTGTTTTGAGATATCAACTGCAATAATCCGGCCTGACGGCCCGAGTCTTTGTAGAAGCGCTATTGTTAGATTTCCGGTACCACATCCTACATCCAGAACGGATTCGTTATCGCTTACACCAAACTCTTCAAGCATGGCGCATAATTGAATATTTACATCAGGCAAATCATGCCAGGTATCCCATTTATCAGCGATGGAATCGAAGAATTCCATCCTGGGATCAGAAATAGTCTCATCTTTCATTTGGTTTTGATGTCTCCAGTATTTGAACTTGGTTATTTGACAGCCGCACAATTGCAGGAACGACAACGATCATAAGGATAATGCCCGGCCAACCACTTAGAAAAGATATTCCTGCAATAAATTTTGCCGGAAGTTCCATGAATCTGGCAATCAGATACATCAATCCAGCACTTGCCACTCTTCCGATAACAAGCACAGGGATCAAGACGATCAACACCTTCGTACGCGGGAGAAGAAAACGTAAGAATCCAATAATCAGGGCCATTAGTGCCAATTCAACAGACATCACAGGCGCAACAGGCGGATAGAACGGAGGCATTCCTGTAACCGCCCCGGACAAAAGGGGAACAACAAGGGCCGTTAGCGCCGACATGCCGGGACGGACAAAGAATGCCAGTGTAACCAGAGGCAAGTACATCGGCATGAAGATATGTCCCAAGTGGACTAGATGAAATAACACCGGCAAAAGTAGTGCCGCTGCCCCAAACAGCCCGCAATACGCCAGATCTCGATTCTTCATCATCATTTCCCTTGCTCCGCAAAACCAACACGAATCGGAGGATCTAAAACTTTAACCTCATCCCGGAAGAATAAGTTGTTCCCGGCATCGGATAACCTGAAAGGAATTCGTATTCCTCGTCCGTAATATTCTCCGCTGCAACATACAGTTCACCGTTCAGACGGGAGAATAACGCCAGATCCAGGGAGAGCTTGCTGTTGGCCACCAAGTAACTGTCAACCTTCTCGAGATCCTGGGCCGAGGGACTCCCTGATCGTCCATTGTAAGCATATTGATCATCAACATATTCTGCATCGAGGTCGATCTTAATATATTTGGTAATCTTATAAGAAACTCCAGCGCTGGCGCTTAAATCAGGCATCCGGGGAGTCATATCCCCATCAGGATGCAGAAACGTAAAACCCGCAAACAGAGCCAGATCGTCAAAAGGATTCAGGTGCATCACAGCTTCGGTTCCATCGGCCTCGATTTCGCCAACATTCAAAATACCATTCTGCGTGTATTGGAGACGATTGTCTCCCTCATAATGGAATACCGAAGCCTGAAAGGCAATCAGCCTGGAGAGATCCCAGTGTACACCGACTTCGGTATTATCAATAATTTCCGCTTCCAGCTGACTCATTGTCGAAGCGGATACACCTTTGACATAGACTCCCGGGTAATTCACACCTCGGGCATGCGATGCAAACACCTGCACTCCTTTTCTCTCGACCAAAAGAGCCACGCAAGGTGCAGTCTCGGAATCAAATTCGCTGTTATCATAGTACCTTGCACCGACTGAAGGTGTTATCGTAACATCGCTCACATCCAAGGCATATCGGGCTCCTAAATAAGGAGAAATTGTCGTAAACCGATCCTCGAAACTAAACGGAACAGAACCGCTCGTGGTGATGTTTCTTGATTCGCCGCCAGCTGAATCCACGTGAAGGCTTCCTGTAAGAGTCAGTTTATCAAGTGGCATGTCATACGACGAACGGAAGCCATAGTTATCCCAGTCAGTATTTGAACTTCCCGCAGGCGTTCCGGCACCGCTGAGATTGTCCTTTGCCCAGCGAATCTTGCCATAATCATAATAAAAAAGAGAAAACCCCTGAAAAAGATCGTAAGCGTCATCAAGACGCAGCACATGTGTCATGGTTTCCGTGGAAAACTTGTTCAAGTCAGGTGTTATGCTGTCTATTCGACCGGGATCGCGACTCCAGTTGTCTGTTCTCTGGAAGATATAAGAAAGATGGTCTTTATCCGAGAGATCGGCACCAAGCCTCAGAAATTGATTATCCAGGCTTGCATCACCATGAGAACGATGCCCGTCGGATTCTTTATGCGAAGCTCCGACATAATAATCAAACCATTCCACTTTACCACCATGGGATAGTGAAGATGATATTGTATCATATGTGCCATACCCCAGATTTAACTCAGTCTCGTATCCCGGTTTTAAACGTCGCAGGGTGTCAATATTTACAGCGCCAAAAGTTCCCGGATAAGCTTGCGGCTGAGGACCCTTAAAAACAGATATAGCTCCGGCAAAATCCACAGGCACCATATCCATTATGGGATGGGACCATACCCCTGATTCCCGCGGTGCACCATCAGAATATATCTTGATCTCACTACCCGGCCGGCCGGCTCCCTGCCCCCTTATGTACACCGACCCGCCGCTCTCTCCACCATATGAACCAAGCGGATTATAGCGCGAGATCGTTACACCTGGAACCTGTCTAAGCGCGGACGGCAATTCTTTGGCATCCAATCTTTCAATCTGATCTCGCCCAACAACCGAAACGTTACCTCCATCCTTTCCGACACTCTCGCCCTGAGTAATGGGAGAGGCCGTCACCAGAATCTCGGGTAGCGCATTCGTACCCCCTTGTGCCCATATTATGTTGCCGAAGAATATCACGCCCAACATAGCCGCCATGCAAGTTTTTGTCGTCATATTATTTATTTCCTGTCTCTTTTTCCGATTTATGAAAAGACTAGATAATACGTATTATATAATCGTAACACTCTGCAAGCATAAAAGGATCAAAATCTCAGGACAGTCCACCGATTGATTAGAGCAGTCGTTCGCCTGTGGTCCCTGCGGCAAGTGATACGTGTTTCAACCCTTTGACAGCTTTGAGACACTTAACGATGGCGTCTATCTCGCCGGGCTTACCCCGTACAGCAAGAATTTCAAGACAGTTGTCATGGTCAAGGTGAATGTGCTGGGTCGAAATAATCGCGTCGTGACAATCGTGCTGAACATTTGTCAACTTCTTCACAATGTCACGCTTGTGATGGTCATAAACCAGAACAATCGCACCGGCGACCTCATCACCTGCTCGCCACTCCGTCTGCACAAGGCTTGATCGGATAAGATCTCCCACGGCTTTTGATCTGGTAGGACAACGATCCATCTTGATCTTGGCGTCAAACTGACGTACCAAGCCTTCATCAAGCGATACGCTGAAACGCATTAGCGCCATATTTTCTCCATCTCCTGTCTTGATATAAAAACTGTTACAATAATGATTTATTGAGACCAACGCAATATTCAAATACCCCAGCCCAAGGCCGGCTTGGGGCGCGTGAATCCGTACCGCCTGCAGCGTTGACACCCCAATTACGATGATATACATTATTGAAAATGAAATTAAAGCGAATCTTCGCCAGCATTTTATGCCTCTTGTTTGTTGTCGGGATGTTGATTGTTCCGACAATCCACATGATACATTGCGCTGACAGCGGAGATGTTCACGAAACAACCCAGTGTTCTTTCTGCCAGTTGGCAAACACACCAGTGATGGAGTCTGTGTCGCATGTCGAGCCAACCGATCAGATCATTTCCGTTGATTATTTCTCAATTCCTCAATTGTTTATTCTTTCCGCCCTTTTGCGCGGTCCAACCCAAGCACGCGCTCCTCCTGTAGCCTGACATTCTATTTGGTCAGGTTCAAACGCTGAGGGCCATTTTTTCACCTTCGCGTTTGATCATTGTGTTTTTAAATTACATTCAATCATTCAGGAGATTTTATGAAAAAGTTTTGGAATTTCAGCTTAACGGTTTGCTTCATGGGCCTGTTTCTTTGCTCACACGTATCGTACGGACAGGAAAAGAAACAGGAGCCCTCAATAGAGGATTTGCGTCGTGCGGCGAAAGTAGAAATCGCAGAGAAAGAAACAGAGCCGGCAAAGGACGAAATGTTCACATCCGGCGCATTAGGTCTTCAAGCACTGAACCCGGAAATCAGCATCACTGGCGATATCCTATGGTCGTACACCGACAGTGAAACGACGGACAAAAAATCGGACTTTCTGTTTCGTGGGCTTGGAGTTCACACAGAGGCATACCTGGACCCGTTCACTCGCTTCAAGGCGGCTTTCTCTTTCAGCGAAGAGGGAGCAGAGTTTGAAGAAGGCTATGTTACACGATTCGGCCTTTTACCGCAGATAAATCTGACACTGGGCAAGTTTCGCCAACAGTTTGGCGTGGTGAACCGGTGGCACAAGCACGCGCTGGATCAGGTAGACTTTCCTCTCGCACTACGTCAGATATTTGGCCCGGGCGGGTTGAATCAGACCGGCGGTTCGTTGGAATGGAGCATGCCGGATCTGGCAGGCAATTCGCAGGAATTAGTTGTTCAAGTTACGGATGGCGAGAGCGGCCAGGTGTTTGCCGAGAACGCAGACAATACTCCGAGTGTATTGGCTCACTATAAAATATTTCGTGATCTCACTCCGTCCACCTATACCGAACTTGGATTCAGCGGACTCTACGGTAAAAATAATCAATGGACGGTTGAAGAAACCACTATCGACGAGGTTTTAAACGTGTATGTGTTTGGCGCGGATTTCACCATTCTCTGGGAACCAACAGATCGAATGCGGTATCGGAATGTAACTTGGCGAACGGAAGCCTACGCCTTGAACAAAGATATTCTCGCACCGGATGGATCAGGGGAAGATAACGTGAACGCTTGGGGAATGTACAGCTATGTTGAAACAAAAATATCACGCACGTTGAGCCTGGGCGTGCGCGGTGACTATTTTGAACCTGCTGCTAAAACTTACGCCGCATTGGTTCCGGTAAGTCTCTCATCGGTCGTTGTCTCTGATGACGGCTCTGATCGCTGGCAGGTCGGACCATATATTACGTGGGACCAGAGCCCTTTCGTCCATTTCAGGGCGGAATACGACCGCCTGGATACTGGCGGACCCGATCCAGTAGAAAATGTGGTCTGGCTGCAATGCATTTTTGCAGCGGGTCCACATAAACACGAACGTTATTAAACATCGGCAATTTTGAGAAAGGACATTTTAACATGAAAGAATATCGAATAATTTCGATTGGATTAGTGGTTATGGGAATGTGCATTCAAGGGTGGGCATCAGAAAAACCATTGCAGGTAGTGGCGACACTACCGGATTATGCGGCTATCGCCAGGGAAATCGGCGGTGACAGGATCATTGCACAAGCAATCGTTCAAGGAGAACAGGATGCACATTACATTCGACCAAAGCCTTCTTTTGTGGCCATGGTTCGCGACGCCGATGTACTGTTGGATACTGGACTCGATCTTGAAATGTGGTTGCCGACGGTGGTGGACAAGTCGGGAAACGCGAAGGTCCGCAGTGGTCAGGCTGGTTACGTTGCAGTGGCGAAAGGGTTAGACCTCCTGGAAAAACCCAAGGTGCTGTCCCGATCCGAAGGAGGGGTTCACGTGTACGGTAATCCGCACATCACCTGCAGTCCGGTGAACATGCGAACGGTGGCCCGGAATATTGCCGCAGGGTTGATCACTAACGATCCCCAAGGAAAGGCTTATTACCAGAAACGAACAGAGCTGTTTGTGCGATCCCTGGACGAACGAATGTTCGGTAAGGCGTTGGTGGAGATGCTCGGCGGCGACACACTCGCTGAACTAGCCGCCAGCGGAAAACTATATGGGTTCCTCGAAAAGCAAACGCACGAAGGTAAACCTTTGATCGAACAGCTTGGCGGATGGATGAAGCTAATGCTTCCTCTTCGCGGAAAGTTGATCGTCACGTATCACAAGAACTGGGTGTATTTCTTCACTCTCTTTGAACTTGAGGAAGCCGGTACGGTTGAACCGAAACCAGGCATCCCGCCATCGCCTAGCCACGTCCTGAATCTAATCGAGAATATGCGCCAACGAGATGTTCGTATTCTCCTGGCAGCAAATTATTTCGATCAACATCAGGTCAAAACAGTTGCCGCGAAAGTCAACGCCGAAGCTGTTATCGTTCCGCTTTACGTCGGCGGCGAACAAGGCGTGGAGACGTATTTCGGCTTGGTGGATCTGTGGGTAAACCGCTTGTTGACCACTGCACGAAATAAACAAGTAATCAAGTAGGACCGTCACATGAGTGAGGTTACCAATTTCTTTGTCATGCAGATCAGCCTGATCGCGGTTGTGCTGGTTCTGCATACCTACATTGGTCTGCATATCATCCGGCGCGGTATTATCTTTAGCGATCTGGTACTGGATCAGCTGGCCGCTTTCGGGGTTATTCTGGGCATAGGCTTGGGCGTCAAGTATGGGACGCCCCTGTCCTATTTGCTAGCCTTGGGCGCCACCTTGATAGGTTGTACGCTATTGACGGTGTTGCGTCCGAAAAACAAGCAGATTCCCCAGGAAGCCGTGATTGGTATTCTTTATGGCATGGCTCTTGTCGCATCTTTACTGGTGGCAGACAAAATGCACGAGGGAGGCGTGTCCTTCAGCGCTACCCTTGTCGGATCCATGCTATGGGTATCATGGCCGCTGGTTTGGGTTACTATTGGAGTTTACGCAGGACTGGGGATTCTGCATTTTATCTGTAGAAGGCCTATTATGCGATTGACTGAGGATTCCACGGAATGGCCGCACAGAGCAGTATGGGATTTTTTGTTCTTCCTCACTCAGGGAATTATTGCAATTTTGATTGTTCCGGTCTCAGGTGTTCTTTTGGCATACGGGTTCCTGATGATTCCAGCAGCCATCGGAATCATGTTCTCACGCCAATGGCTTCCAGCCCTTATTATTGGATGGGGGGCGGGTTTTACAGCCTGCGTGCTGGGTGTAATTGTTTCCTACAAGATGGACTGTCCATACGGACCTACTCTTATGTTGGTCATGGGATTTTTTTTCATTATGGCGCTTGTTGCGAGCATATGGCTCACACGCCGCAAGATTGCTGCTCACCGCATATCACCTGACGCCATAATGCAACCCGGGCAAGGGGGGGTGGAATGAATCTTGTATCTATGATTGGGCTTCCCCTTCTTGCCTGTGTCCTTCTCTGCCTAATCTTGGGCTATCTGGGCCTTCATGTCTTGAAACGGGAAGTGATCTTTATCGACATAGCCGTAGCTCAAATTGCAGCTTTGGGCGCTCTGATGGCTCACATCTTCATAGGGGTAGCCCCTGATTCCATTCCTGCGCTATTGTCTGGAATGGGTGCCACATTGTTCGCGGCCTTTTTTTTTGCTTTAACTCGTAACAAGGCCTCACAGATTCCAATTGAGGCCGTAATTGGAATCACATATGCGCTCTCTGCCTCTGCAGCGCTTTTCCTGATCGGAAAAGGAACCGGAGGTCACACACATGTTCAAGAAATGCTCAGCGGCGGCCTTTTGTGGGTAAAAACATCTGAGCTGCTGTGGACAAGTGCCGTTTTTGCCTTTGTCGGCGCATGTTTTGGTTTGTTTCGTAAACCTTTCCGACGGATTTCCGATGGGTACGAAGACGCAGTTGCCGCAGGCATGCACGTAATCGTATGGGATTTCCTGTTCTATTCACTTTGCGGCATAGTAATTACTTTATCGGTCAAACTGGCCGGCATAGTTGTAACTTTTTGTTTTCTGATTATTCCGGCTACAACCTCCGCAATCATCTCAACACGGTGGGGCATACGCCTGTTAATCGCCTGGCTTGCAGGAATAGCCAGTTCCGCAGCTGGATTATTGTTTTCCCAAAGGATGGACTTCTCTGCCGGGGTATGCGTCGCATTATTCCTTGGAATTACACTGTTTGCCTGCGCCGTTTGGAAGTGGACAACAAGGACGAGATAATGGAATATACGAATACGTCCAAATAAGAATAATGCAAGAAAGGCGCTACAGGCAATGCCCATAAAACTTGAGACAACGCTCGACAGGATGTCGAACGGTCAAAAGGGAATCATTGTTAATATCAACGGTGGTCAAGGCTTGATTAATCGCCTTTCCGCTCTTGGAATAATGAAGGGCAAAAGAGTCACAAAAGTAAGCAACATGATTATGCACGGACCAGTGACAGCAGAAGTTGGACAAACACGGATTGCAATGGGGCACAACATGGCCGGAAAGGTTATTGTGGAGGTTGCTTCGCCGTGAGAATCCTGCTGATGGGTAATCCCAATGTAGGCAAGAGTGTTTTGTTTTCACGACTGACCGGGCTAGGCGTTATCGCATCCAATTATCCGGGAACAACAGTCAGTTACACACGCGGCTCCATGCAGTTAAATGGAACTACCGTCGAGGTGGTTGACGTACCTGGAAGCTACACGCTGGACCCCACTTCCGAAGCCGAGAATGTCGCCCTTCAAATGCTTGAAACGGGCGATATAATTGTCAATGTTGTTGACGCGACCAACCTCGAGAGAAATTTATATCTGACCGTACAATTACTGGAACGTAAAATACCAATGGTAGTTGCCCTTAATATGTGGGACGACACAACGCATCAAGGAATCACCATCGACATGGACCGATTGCGGATGCGTTTAAAAGTGCCGGTAGTTCCGACCGTTGCCGTCACGGGTGAGGGTGTCAAACAACTAGTGGAATTACTCCATACCGCAGCGATCACCGATATACCCGTTCGTAATCAGGACGAGAGATGGATCACTATCGGCAGCATCATCAACGAAGTCCAGAGGCTCGTTCATCACCACCACACATGGCGCAACCGTCTGGCAGATGCGAGCGTACAACCAGTTACTGGCGGTATTTTAGCCATGGCAATTCTCTGCGGATCCTTCTTCCTGGTTAGATTCCTCGGCGAAAGCCTGATCGATTATCTGGTGAATCCCGTTTTCAACACACTCTGGGCACCTATTCTGGAAAAGTTTAGCTCATTTCTGGGTGGAGCAGGCTTACTTCATAACCTTCTGATAGGTAAACTTATCGACGGACAAGTAGATTTCGTTCAGTCATTTGGACTTCTGTCAAGCGGCCTCTATGTCCCGTTTGGAATGGTCCTGCCATACATAATTTCCTTTTACCTGGCTCTTGGGATTCTTGAAGACAGCGGCTACCTTCCGCGACTGGCGATTCTGATGGACACTGTCATGCACCACTTGGGTTTGCACGGTTATGCCATAATCCCAACCTTGCTGGGCCTTGGCTGCAATGTGCCTGGCGTCCTGGCTACACGGATACTGGAGAGCAGGAGGGAACGGTTCATAGCCGCAACACTGATTTCAATCGCCATTCCCTGCGCCGCCCTGCAGGCAATGATTCTGGGCATACTAGGTAAACATGGAATCCAATACGTCGCAATCGTATATGGAACGCTCTTTGCCGCCTGGCTGATTACAGGTTTTATTCTCCGACACATGGTTAAAGGATTCGCGCCGGAACTCCTCATAGAAATACCTCCCTATCGTCTTCCCATTTGGCAGGCAGTTCTGAGAAAACTACGAATGCGAGTTTCCGGATTCCTGATTGAAGCTGTCCCGATCATCATGGTAACCGTACTAGTCATCAATATTGTCCATTATTTGGGAATTCTGGACAATATTGCACGTTTAACGTCGCCAGTTGTCACCGGTCTCTGGGGATTACCCAAGGAAGCCGCAACAGCCATCATTGTAGGATTTATGAGGAAAGACATGGCCGTAGGCTTGTTGATGCCTCTGGCTCTAAGCGTAGAACAGGCAACCGTGGCGTGTGTGGTTCTTGCCATGTTCTTCCCGTGTGTCGCAACTTTCGCGGTTCTTTTCAAGGAACTCGGCTTCAGAGATACGGTCAAGGCAACGGGAATCATGTTTCTTGCTGCATCAACCATCGGCGGTATCCTCAGACTCATACTGTCTCTTTGAGATACCACGAGCGGCAATTATAAGGAATTACAAAAATACAAAATTGCATACCAGATTTATCTATGGCAAAGCCTTCTTATAAGTTCTTGATTTCTCCTGCATTTCTTCTGAAACGATCATGACGAAAGGTTTGGACGAAAGTGGATTCTTCTCCACTACTACAACGGTCTTGAAGACTTCCTCGATAATTTTGTAGTCAATAACCTCATCGGGCGTGCCCACCTTGCGGATACTGCCCTCATTAAGCAGTACCAGCCTGTGGCAGTATTCAGCGGCAAGATTGAGGTCGTGAAGCACCAGCAGAACGGTAAGTCCGAATTTCCTGTTGAACTTTCTCACAAGGTCCAGCATCCCGGATTGATGCGTTATATCAAGGTGGGCGGTCGGTTCATCGAGGAGCATTAATTTCGGACGCTGGGCAAGCGCCCTGGCAAAAAGAGCCAGCTGCTGCTCGCCTCCGCTTATGCATTCCACAGGATGGTCTTTGAACCTGAGCGAATCTGTGAGAGTCATGGCTTCAAGCGCGATTTCGCGATCCTCCTTCGATTCAAAAAACTGGTATTTCCGGAAATGTGGAATCCTGCCAAGCAATACAAATTCCTCCACAGACAGGAAGGCTGGTTCAGAATTCTGCGAAACCACGGCTATCTTCCTGGCAATGTCCCTGGCACTCATCCGGGCCATATCCTGTTTCTCAAGCAGCACACTCCCCT
The DNA here is from genome assembly GCA_001804885.1 of Lentisphaerae bacterium RIFOXYA12_FULL_48_11. Lineage (GTDB taxonomy): Bacteria > Verrucomicrobiota > Kiritimatiellia > UBA8416 > YA12-FULL-48-11 > YA12-FULL-48-11. Next base: position 7,817 of record MHBM01000231.1, on the reverse strand, counting down.
GTTGGGGCTTTAATATTCCCGTGATCGCCCTGAGCAGGGTAGTCTTCCCACAGCCATTTGGCCCTATTATCCCCACAATTTCACCCTGCTCCACGGTCAGATTGATATTCCTGATGGCAAACCCGGAATCATAGCTGCATGTAAGATTTCTTATTTCAAGCATCAGCGGTCTCCAGCCATTGCCGGCTTCCTGCCGACCACATATATGAATACGCCTCCACCCAGAATGCCCGTAATAACACCCACCGGCAGCTCCAGGGGAGAGATGATAATCCTGGCCACGGTATCGCAAAGCACCAGGAAAGCACCACCCCCAACCCAGGATGCAACGAGCAGAAACCTGTGATCATTTCCAAAACTCAGCCTCATCACGTGTGGAACAACCAGCCCGACAAACCCGATTACACCTGCGACAGAAACGCTGAATCCGGTGGCAACACATGTAATGAGGAAAAGCATTCGCTTTGTGTTCTCCACGCTCACGCCGAGATGCGCAGCCTCCTCTTCACCCAGCGTCAAAGCATTCAGGTCGAGACAAAAGAAATAAGAAGCCGCAAGCGACAGAACGGCCACCACAAGGGCAATCCGTACAAGCAGAATATCCGGTTCCTCCAGTGACCCCATTATCCAGAAAATAATTCCATGCAGTTCCTCTGCCCTTGATACCGCCATTACGAGCATTACTAGCGATGAACAGATGAAGCTTATCATTACCCCGGCAAGCAGAAGATCCCTGGTGTTCATCGCATGCTTCCGGACAGCCAGGAAATAAACTGCCATGATCACCACACATGCCCCAAGGAAGCCGGATACCGGCAGGCACCATGCCCCGCATAAGGCAGCCAGGTTCAACACAATTGCCAGGCATGCGCCAAGCGCGGCTCCACCCGAAATCCCAAGCGTGTAAGGTTCGACCAGCGGATTCCTGAACATGGCCTGCAGAATGACACCGGCAAGGCTCAGCGCTCCGCCCACGCCAAAGCCAAGAAGAATCCGGGGCAACCTGATATCGATAAGTATGGAATATGCGGCAGAATCCCCAGCGCTGAAGAGTATGGAAGGAATGTCTTTCAGCATTATCCCGCCCGATCCCACACACAGGGCAATAACACCAACCCCAAAGGAGATTACGCAGAGAACCACAAGCCATATTATGTTTCGAACCAGCCTTTTCTGCATCATTTCATCGCCTTCACACTTCCACCGCCACCAGCGTGATCGTCGCCACTGCCGGGCTTTAAATCAGGATAGAAAACCGTTATCAGCTCCCGAATGGATTCGACAAAACTTACCGGCGTCGGATTGCAATATCTGTCCGGATCAATAACGTGAATTCTTCCGGTTTGTGCAACTTTCAGTGTTTTGTACTTGTTCCATTCCTGCTTTTCAGTTTCACCAGCCATACCCATGCTTACGATCAGGATAACGTCTGGATTCTCCTTGACCACCCATTCCCGTGAATAAATCCCATAATCAAGCTTACTGTCTGTCTGCTCCGTGATGTTATAACCGCCCGCCCCGACAATAAAATCATTTATGAATGAATTCTTGTTCGCGGCAAACAAAGGCTTTGTCCCCGTCTGCACAAATACCCTCGGAGCATTCAGCCCCCTGGTTAAAGCACTGAGAGCATCCACATTCCGCACCGCATCTTTTACAATATTCTCAGCTTCCGCCCCTTTGCCAACGATCTTTCCGACCTCCAGGAAGTTCTCGCAAATTTGTTTAAAACTCCTGGCTTCCTGAAGCGTTTTCACCGGAATACCGATTTTTTCAAATTTTGCAACAGCCTTGCGGTCCGTCAAGGCTGTTGCAAAAACCACATCCGGCTTGAGCGCAACGATTTTCTCAACATTAACCTCCATAACCGTACCGACCTTCTCCCTTTTCTTTGCAGAGGGAGGCCTATTGCAGTAAATCGTACAGCCGACAATACGGTCCTCCACTCCCAGCAGGTAGAGCTCTTCGGTTATGGACGGCCCAAGCGACACTATCCTCTGCGGAACACCACCACTCCCTGCAACGGGAAGAGATTCAACCTTCCTGCCATCAGGACTGCAGGATGCGGCCAAGAAAAGTGATAAAAAAAACATTATTCTGAAATAAAAGTTTCTCATTTGGTTCTTCCGGGTTTTAGCAGCTGTACAAACCTTTCCAACCCTTTTACGGCTCGCGGACCAGGCCTGCTCAGAATATCATCAGGAATCCTGAATATTTTCCCATCGCAAACAGCTCTCGTATTCCGCAGGGTCCGGCTGTGCCTGATATAGGACTGCAGGTCGTCCACCCTTCCATGCCCGCTGCCAACCACGATCATATCAGGGTTCAATTCCACAACATCTCTGAGAGAGATCCTCTTGCGACCCGAAAATTTCCGCCCAACGTTTATACCACCTGCCAGCGAAATAAACGCATCCGCACAGCATCCTGTTCTTGCTATGCGCAGCGGATTTCTTGAGCACAAATAACACACCTTTTGCCTGTCGCCCCCGCGTTTTTCCGTCGGAATTTGCGCAGCCTTTAACCTGCGCTTCAAATTGACTGCGAGTTTCTCTGCCTTCCTCGTACAGCCAGTCAGCCGACCGACAAATTTAACTGCATCCGGAATATCAAGCACCGTACCGGCTTTTACGACTGTCACTTTTATCCCCTCCCTTTCCAGCCGACCGACAATTCCTGAATGCAGGTGAAAGTCGGCAGCCAGCACAAGGTCCGGGCAAAGAGACTTTATTTTCCTGGCGTCGGGAGTGGAAAATCCGCCTATCCTGTTTATTTTCAGAGCCTGTTTTGGATAGTCACAGCAGGTTGTAATACCGACTAGATTCCTGCCTGCACCTACAGCAAACAGCGTCTCTGTAATTGACGGTGCAAGTGAAACAATTCTCTGCATTTTTTCTCCCCGCTCCTCTTGAATTCCCCGGGACAGGCCCCGGGGAACCGGCGTATGCCGACTAGAATGTCATCTTTACGCCACCGTATCCGGAAAGACCGGGCGTACCATACCCTTTGACTTCCTCGTATTCTTCATCAAGCAGGTTATCCACCCTGGCAAAGACCTGCACATTCTTGCTTACATCATATGAGGCAACCATGTTGACCAGGGTATAACTGTCCAGGTCAATTGTTTCAAATGTGACAGGATCGAGGTCTTTTCTTTCACCAACACACAACACATTAACACCTATACTGGCCTTTTCTGTCACCTGGCATGTTATATCAAACCCATACTTGTTCTTCGGCCTTCTCAGCAGCTCTTCCCCGGTGATCTTATTTTCCGTATCCGTATATGTGTAATTTGCCAAAAGAACAATGTCACACGGCAGATTTACAGATGCAAACAGCTCAACGCCTTTAGCCTCCGCTTCAGAAACATTTCCATATTTGTTTTCGACAAAGTTGAATTCAATAAGATCACGAAAATCGTTCTTGAAATAGGAAATCCCCACTTTTGCATCCTCACCCAGAATATTCTGTTCAATTCCGGCATCCCAACCCACGCTCTTCTCTGGATCCAGACTCTCATCGCCGTACGACGAATAAAGCTGGAACAGGGACGGTGCCTTAAAGGCGCTGCCGTACGTAGCCTTTATCTTGGTCCCGGTCGCCTCGAACAAATAGGCAGAACCTGCCCGGTATGTTACCTCGGATCCAGCAATACTGTGCTCGTCCACTCTTAAACCCAGCGTGGAAAACCATCTATCCCAGAGGTTGATATCATCCTGGACATAAGCGCTGTTGATGCGTGCTGTCTGTTTGCTGAAGATATCAGTATACGGTCCGAACATGCCTTCAGAATAGTAATCTGACTTGCCGGATTCTTCCTTGGTTTCAACTCCCAGGACAAGCGTGTTGATTTCGTTAAATCGCAGGTTGTGCTGCCAGTCAATATCCAGATTGTAACTGTCATAGGAACTGCGCATATATTCGAAGGTAGTTGCATCAGGGTCATTACGATATGTCCTGTCATGCTGTGCAAACGAGACGCCAAGCTTCTGTTCCCAGAAACCATCCATGAGTATCAGCCTTGGTGACAATTTCAGAAAGAGCTGCTCATAATCGGCCTCAAAATTCGGATCATCACCGCCCGGGCCCCCATAATTATCCAGTGCATTCCAGGAATCAATATAGGAAGCCGTAATGCCAAGATCGAAAACCTCGCTCGGCGTCAGCCCGAACCGTAACGATGCCGATGTATTCCTGTACCCGTCCTTCTCAGTATTGCCATAAGCCTTGCCTGCAGAAGAGATGCCATCGGTATCCAACCTTCCCACACCAACCGAATAATTCATCAGGCTGTTTCCCCCGGATGCCTTTATGGTTTCCTCAAACGTACCATAGGAGCCACCCTTGGCCGACAAATCCACGGACAAAGGTCCCTCTCCTTTTTTTGTGATCACATTCACAACGCCGCCCATGGCATCGGATCCATAGATAGGGCCCTGCGGTCCCCTTAGAATCTCTATGCGTTCAATGTTGTTCAGCAGAAGATGATCCAGCGTGTACGAATTCCCGATTGATACAGGATCATTCATCCTGGCACCATCGATGGTGAAAAGAGTATGCCCGGAAGCCGCACCCCTGATGTGCACGGACGTCTCGGCACCAGCCGAACCAGACCGCGATATATAAACACCGGGAAGATCCCTCACAACATCGCTTAGTGTATTTCCATTACCCTTCTCTATCCTATCCGCTCCCAGCACAGATACGGAACTTGACACTTGCCGGGACGCTGTCTCCACGCGCGTGGCAGTAACAACAATTTCAACATTGGTTTCGCCCTGCGCGCCGTGGAGCATCACATCAGCATCCAGGAAACACGCAACCGCTGCCAGCAAACCGACTGTACTACTTTTCTTCATAATCTTATTCCTCCAGGCAAAATAAAAACCTCAAACTTTTTTACAGTCTGAGGTTCACCCATTTTCAACCTGCAACCTGTTCCCGCCCTTCTTTTCCTTCGAAGAGTTCTGGCGGACATATACAGGCAGGTCTTCTGACTTCCGGATCTTTCTACTCACCGCGCCTTCCCGTTCATTTGAACAGTGGCATTTGCAGTTTTCGTTCCCGGTTACAGCGGCGGGTCCGTACCCATTATCGGGATTTCCCTTTTGGCTCGCGGGACTTTTGTCCCGGAACAACCTGTACATGCAGTTTAAACTGAATATTTTCTTAATTTTCCAAATCGGCTATACAAACTCCTTTTGCTGAAGATTCCGACAACAAACAAAAAAGCCTCCACATCCCCAGCAAGGAATATGAAGGCTATATCTAAACAATACTTGTTTCCCCTTGCCGCGAAGGAATAGACAACATTGTCATTACCATTTGTTGTCACTCACATGAAAAGAAACGTCTTCTGACTTCCGGCTTCAAGCATTTCCTCACCTTCCCATCAACCACACGGTTGACAGTGGCATTCGAAGAACTGCATCCGGTTACAGCGGCGCGACCGTGCCTGATTCTCACAGGCTTCCGTACTCTGTTCACTACTATTTCAAAGAACTGTTTGAAGGATTACACCTCCCAACAGTTTGCGTCAACAGAAATTCATGAAATATTTTTCCAGGGAATAATAATCGTAATAAGAGCGTTAAGAAGATAATATTATGAGTGAAATTCTTATAGAGAAGCAAACATGAATGACAGTGACACAAGAAAACGGCTGACTGATGACCCGAGAGTCCCCTTGGCCGCAGAGCGCACCCTTCTGGCCTGGATTAGGACGGGTCTGGCGCTCATGGGTTTTGGTTTTGTCGTAGCCAGGTTCGGATTATTTCTTCAGGAGATGGCAGGCATCGAAAAACACATCCCTCAAACGCATGGATTCTCCGTTAAACTCGGAGTAGTGTTGATTCTGCTGGGCGTCATTGTAAATCTTGCTTCGGCCTGGAAATACAGAAACTATTTAAAAAGGCTCAAAAACGGAGAAATTCCAATTCCAGAACCTCTCCTTGGAATATCTCTTGCCTTCCTGTTGGGGATTATTGGAATTGCCGCTACCGTCTACCTTTTATTTTTGTAAGATCGTTACCAGTCCGTATCACTTCAATCCGGCCTTCCTCGGCAACATTTCTTCCGGGCAGAAATGCGTGAAAGCCGACTGGATAAGATTCAACCCGACAAACGCTGTGAAGAACAGCCTGTAGTGATATACCCACACACCCGGCGCTAGACTGATCACGAGACACCATTCTCAACTGTCATGACACACCACTGTTTCTCTTAAACCACCATCTCCACAGGCAGCACAAAGGCCTTCATGCCCTCATCCGGATACAGCTGTGTTGCACAATGTTTGAGTGCGGCAACAAGTACCTTCTCCTTGTCTTCGGGTACAACCGTAAAAATCAGAGACGATTTGTCCGGGAAAACATGTGTACCAAGTTTCTTACCCGTCTTCCCCTCGCCTATAATTTCAGGTATCTCGGAAAAGGCGTTTACTCCCTGTTTCTCAATAAGTTTGGCAATTTCTCCCTGGCGTGCCTTTGGACATATGATCATAAGCATTTTCATGAAATACTCCTTTCTCATGCTCCTGTTAATTCGAGTTTCTTATTCTCATAGATCATGTTGTATACAACGGGTATAACCAACAACGTGAACGCCGTTGATACAAATAAGCCGAATATCAGCGACCAGGCCAGTCCGCTGAATATTGGATCAAGCGTGATCGGCCAGGCCCCGAGCATCGCCGCACCGGCTGTCAGGAAGATCGGCCGGAATCTAACTGCGCCCGATTCCAGGATCGCCCGCCTTAGCGGCACACCACGCTCGACCGAGTTCTGGATAAAATCTATAAGAATGATTCCATTCCTTACCACAACACCGGCAAGGGCAATCATTCCTATCATCGCGGTAGCAGTAAAGAATACCGGATTGTCATAGCCGCCTACCGGTCTGTTCACCAGCACATTCAATATCCAGAAGCCCGGCATGATACCGATCATTGTAAGCGGAATCGACAGCATGATTATAACCGGCAATATGTACGAAACAGTCTGGTAAACCAGCAGCACGTAAATGCCGATCAATGCCGCGGCAAACGCGATACCGAGATCACGAAATACATCCACCGTGATTTTCCATTCACCCTCTCCGCGCCAGTCTATGTGAATCCCCTCAGGCAATGGATTCTTTTTGAACCATTTCTGAAGCCCCAGAACTGCATATGCCGGGCCGCGTCCCGCGGTATCCGCCGTTACATACACAACCCGTTCCTGGTTCTTATGGAATATGGTCTTGTCGGTGACCCGCTCTTCGAACGTCCCAAGCTCCCCTATCTGTACCGGGTTCCCCATCCTGCCCTTTACGGCAATCGTCTTCAATAACGCGGCATCCGAGCGCTTTTCCCTCGGCAACCGTATTATTATCGGCAGTTCGTTCTGCTCGGTCGAAATATGAACAACACCAGCCTGCATGCCGCCCAGAGCCACGCGCATTGTCTGAACTATATCCTCGTTCGATATCCCGTTCAGGCCGGCCTTTTCCTTGTCAACTTTGAAGAACAGCCGGACCTGATTCTCTTCCACCATATCATCAACATCGACCACCCCTTTTTCTTTTGCCATGCCTTCCTTGACCAATTTTGCAGCAGCCATCAGTTCGTCGTACTTGTGATATGGTTGACCATATATCTCGGCAACCAAGGTTGAAAGTACCGGCGGACCTGGAGGCACTTCGACTATCTTGACTTTCGCCCCATTACGTTCAGCAATTGACTCAACATCTTTCCTGATCCGGAGCGCAATTGCATGACTGGCCATCTTACGTTGCTTTCTCGGAAGCAGGTTCACCTTTATATCCGCTACGTTGGG
>MHBM01000230.1 GCA_001804885.1 Lentisphaerae bacterium RIFOXYA12_FULL_48_11 | reverse complement strand
CGTCATTGCGCTGCGAAAAGGGCTCCACATTGGATTATCCTATTTGGGGTTGACGTTGAATTCTACTTTTACGTTTGAGGTTGGAGGGGCCTGTGGAATTTGTCCCGGATGAGGTGGCTGGGCTTTGCCGAGAATGTCCTCAACCTCGATGAGAGGCTTTGCTACCTCTGGATCAATAAAATTGAAGAGCTGAAAATTCTCGCCGGACTTATCTCTCCAGTCCTGTGGCATGTTCCGATCTAGTTCATCGTATGTAATAACCATTGACTCGCTGAGGTCTTTCATCATGCGAATTCCGTCTTCCGGTGACATCTCTCCCTTTACTTTTAAATAGTCCGACCATTTCTCTATACTGTCGCCGAGTCGCAGGTTCATTGCTTCCAGTAGAACGTCGAAACGGTCTTCCTGTTCCTTGTTAAGGGCCGCATTAGATACAAAGCTGTTGCGGGCAAGTGCCACACGCGTTTTCCATAATTCCGAGGCTTTCTTAATGTCCTCAGACATGGACCTGCGTTTTGCATTGGGATTGTTTGTTGATGAAACTGATGCAACTGAGCCGGTGGATGGCCTCTGTATGTCTGTTGCAGTATTGGTGTCCTGGTGTGCGTGTGAATGCCGGAATTTCCGATTCTGTTGTGGGTCCTGGCTCGAAATCTTATTTTCAGGGAGTCTCAGCATGGTGCGGATACCCTGCAGCTCGGTTGATCTTCTGGCGCTTTTCTCGGTTTTGGACTGAATGCTTTTCAACTCATCTTTCACCTTGCGAAGGTCTGCGCGGAGGCCCCAGCCGCCAAGAACAAAGCCGGCCACCATTGCTATTACTGCCCAGACAACATTTATTTTCATCAAGCCAGTCCTTTCGCGATAAATTAATGAACCTTATTAACTTAGTTATATGCTGGAAACAAGGGAAAGGTTACAGCCAGAATGAAGAATGTTAAACCAGGAAAGACTGAATAAATGTCAATCCCGGCTGAACGTTTGTCGAGAGGTCTCTTTAACCTTAACAAATAATAGGTTATGCAGCTCTTTTTATCCGCAGATTTATGGCAGATTTGACGGTGCAGAAAAGGACTAGAGGAAGGGTGCCAGCCAGAATGCCCAGCATTTCGTTGTTCCATGCCGTCCCAAACCAGAAGCCCACGATAGCTAACATTGGGCCTGTTGCAAAACCAATCCCTATTACTCCTTCATGGGCTCCACCAGCCTCAACGGCGGCATTTTTGATGACCATTGCATAATATAGAGAGGCATAGTAGCAGGTGGCCGCGGAGACGCCGAATACTGCTTCACCTATGACGATTACCGGCACATTTGTGCCGAACATAGCGAGGAAAAATCCAAGTGGTAATCCAGCCATGACAAGCAGTAACGGGATTTTCTTGCCATGCCATCCAGCCCAGAACGGGAATATCAGAAAGATGACAAGGCGCATGATGTCAATCACCGAGGAGAGTGGTGATGCATATATGACCGGTACATTCAGGCGGCTGAAGATGAGCGGCAGAATTGCCGCAAGAATCCACATCAGGGAATAACTGCAGAACATGAGCCACCTGGAGGCGGTTAGAAGCGACTCGTAACTTGATATGATTTCTTCGGAAGGCCTTTCGGGGTGGTCTTCCGAGAGGTGAGCAGGATGGTGTGGGAATGTTGTTACCATGCCTGCTGCGCTCAGTGTCAGGATAATTGCTGCCAGAAACAGCGCCCAGTGGTTGAGGTCAATCAGGAATCCGGCCACAAGAAGTGCTATGGGATTTGATGATGACCATGAAATGTTGAACCAACCGATCGATTTAACGGCCATTTTCGGGGTGTCGCCAGAAACAATATAACTTTCGACAACCGGCCAGGTCATGCCGTAGAGCGCCGCGGATAATATTGTGGCGACAATGAGCAGGGTGATGTTTCCTGTCATAAACATGACCATGAGGGGAGTCTGCAGGATAAGGGTGATCAGCAGGGATCGTTTCTCACCAACCCGCTCTGTGAATTTATGGCTAATAACCGCGGCGCCGGCATAACTCAGACCGTATACCAGGGCCAGCAGTAAGTTCTCGATTTTGTCGAAATGATGGAATTTTTCAGTATAGAAGAATATTCCGCGTGCGATCAAAATGGTGCTGATACTTTGCAGGAATGTCGCAAGCAGGGCTCTTTGTTTAAGCGTCATTTATGCGGCTGCCTTTTGTTGCGGCAGTTCAGCAGGCAAAGCGCCTGGTAGAGCATTTCCATTCGAGGAAGTGATAGACCGCGACTTCGTGCGGCACGGAGCGGTGCTCCATATATGGCTTCAACTTCCATCTGTTTCCCGTGATTGAAATCGAGTTTCATGCTTGTGTCGTAGGGCTCCATCCTGTCGGTGTCCCTCATCATTTTCTTCACAAATGCGGCAGGTATTTCCCGTCCGAAAGCCGCGGCGCCGCGGATGGTTTCCTCCATCAACGCATGGCAGAGGGTTCTCGTGTGCGGGTTGCGTACCAGTTCCAGCGTCGATGCATTGAGCAGGACAGAAAGTCCGTTGAAGGGGATGTTCCAGACCAGTTTTTTCCACCGGGCAAGGAGAAGATCCTCTATGAGCTTTACCGGAGTACCTGAGTTGCTGAAATCGGCAGCGATGTCTTTCATGACGGGAATGACGCCGCCCGGTCTTCCGCTGCGAGTGTAAAGGGCCAGTGTCAGCAGCCCGTAATCAATATGGCGGATATGGCCCGGGGCAATCTTGCTGCAGCAGAGGAAACTCAATCCGCCAAGAACCGTGGATTTCGGAACAATATCGGCGATGTATTTCTCGGCGCCGAGTCCGTTCTGGATGATAATTACAGTTCCGCCAGGTTTTGCCACACGGGGAAGAATACCCGGAAGAACAGTGTTTGCCGTTGCCTTGAGCGTGATTACTGTGACATCACATTTGGGCATATCGCTGGCGCGGTGGTATGCTTTCACTTTTGGAAGCCTGAAGTTGCCATTAACAGAATCTATTCTCAGGCCATGTCGTCGGACGTGGTTGAAATCGCTATGGAGCAGAAAATGGACTTCCTGCCCAGCCCGCTGGAGTCGTCCTCCGTAGAGTCCACCGACGGCGCCTGTACCTATTATTGCATAAGACAGTTCTGTCATAATCAATAGCTTTTATGGGAAAGATGAGATTATATCAAGTTTTGAAAGGCAGAGCAAAAGTCGCCGGTAGTAAATCATACCGGCGGTTTCTATTCCGCGCAGACGCGAAGAAAAGAGATTAAATCCGCATGTTTGAATTACACCCGTTTCTCATAGCTGCATTTTGTAGCCGCGGTCCAAGACCGCGGATCCGGCTTCACGGAAGCCGGCTACAGTAAAGTCCTTGTAAAGGTGTTTTTAAGGTAGGGCGGGGCCGCTCGTGGTGAATCCTCGCGATGAACCGCCGGACCCGCCGAGATTACCGGGATACAAAACGGCGCGTCTGGCAGCCGCGCCCTACCTTAAAAGCGTGGTTTCGTTTATGACGGATACGGGTGTTACAACTTCCTGATCTTGATATTTTTGTACGAGACCGGGTCGTTGTGGTCCTGGAGAAGAATGGGGGTTTCGGCGCCTTCCCCGAAGTTCTTTGTGTTCTTGTATTTGCTCTTTGCGACGAGTTCCCTGTATTCGGGTGAGCCACGTTCGAATTCGACAACCTTTTTGCCGTTCAGCCAGTGTTCGACGTGCTTGCCTTTTGCGACGATGCGTGCCTCGTTCCATTCGCCGACCGGTTTGGCAGGCTTGTCAGCGGATGCGGTTATGAGATCGTAGAGCGAGCCGAGAGTGTGGTTGCCTGCCGTGCCTTTTGTGGCGTCCGGGTGGTTGGCGTCGTCAAGAATCTGGTATTCAGGACCAAGTCCGGTTTTCTTGACGGTGGCGGCTTCCTCGTCGAGGAAATATTTTATACCGCTGTTGGCTGCCTTGGTGAGTTTGAATTCCAATTTTAATTCGAAGTCGGAGAATTTTTCAACTGTGAGTATGTCGCCGCCTATTTTGCCGAGTACGGTGAGGACGCCGTCCTTGATATCCCAGCCTTTTTCGGGGAAGGCCTCGGCCTTGATGGATTTCCAGCCGGAGCCGGTCTTGCCGTCCCAGAGGAGTTTCCATCCGTCGGTTTTTTCCTTGTCGGTCAGGGTGTTGGGCTCTACACAACATGAGCATGGTTCCGCTGCCATGGCCGAAAGGTATGCTGCGATTGAGAGGATCAGGGTTGTTGCGACTATTTTTGTAAGATTTGTTTTCATAGTGGTTGGATTTATATATCTTCCTTATGGTGTAGACAACAAAGAAGTGTATCGCATTTCATGAGAGAATCTTTTGTTCGATATTACCTGTCTTGCTTTGTTGCCGAGGGCTGTGCAGATACATATCTAGCTCAGCCCTCGGAGCCTTACAATACAGGCAATCTTGCTCAAAATATTCTCTCAAAGAAAGGAAATGCGATACACGTTTACATGACGCCTGAGGCGTCAATTCGGATATCGCAGCAATTAAGTGCGCAATATGGTTTACCCGCCACGAAATGTGTCGACTCGGCCATACAGCAATCTTATGCGAAATATTCTTTTGAAGAATCGGCATGCAAGGTGCGCTTACGTCGTCCGTCTGCTGACCATACGCGTCAACTTAAGATACAACATCTTCAACCTGTAAGTTTGGAAAATCTGAGGTTAGAGGACGATGGAGCGGTGCTTTCTTGACCATCCTTAAATGTGTAATATTTTTCACTGAAAGTTAATGGACGATTTGTTGTTTCATAATCAGGTACTATTATAAAAATAATGAGTCAGGTTTTCTCTTCAGCTACAAGGAGGATTCGTAATGAAAACTACAGCGACACGTCGTCAGTTCCTGAAACAGGGTTTAATGTTCGGTGGAGCAGTTGCCGGACACCGGCTTTTTGGCGCTCCAGCAGTCCTTTCCGTTAATTCTCCCAACTCCAGGGTCAGGGTTGCATTTGTCGGGGCGTGGGGCAGGGCGCAGGCACATTTGAATTATTCGACATTGGAGCCGTCAATTGAGATTGTGGCGATGGCGGATGTTGATGAGAACCGCATTAAGGCCGGACTGGCATACGTGGACAAGGTGCCGGAATATAAAGGCAAGGCTTCCCAAATCAAGACCTACCATGATTACCGCAAGATGTTCGACGAGATGGGAAAGAGTGTAGACGCGGTTTTTATTGCCATACCAGACCACAGCCATACTTTAGCAGCGATAATGGCAATGAAACTGGGCAAGCACGTCTATTGCGAAAAGCCGTTAACGCATGATATCTATGAAGCACGGCTCGTGGGTGAGACTGCGCGGAAGTGCAAGGTGATGACCCAGATGGGCAACCAGGGGCATGCGGGGGAAGGTCTTCGGGCTATTCGCGAGTACATTGAGGCGGGAGCGATCGGAACGGTGACGGAAACGCACACCTGGATGTGTCAGAACTACAGCCGCTTGAACAAACCAAGGGCTGTAAAGCCGGTGCCGCAGGGCTTGCACTGGGATGAGTGGATTGGCCCGGGCAAATACCGCGAATACTGTGAAGGCCTGCATCCGGGCGCCTGGTATAATACAAAGGATTATGGCGCCGGGCTGATAGCGGCCGTTGGAATTCACACGTTCGATGCGGTACACTGGGGCCTGCAGCTGAAATATCCGTCCAGCTGTGTTGCGCTGGCACAGGAAGGCATGACAGAGGACGATTACGGGACACTCAATACGGTCATGTTCGATTTTCCCCGGCCGGGTCTGCCGCCGCTGAAAGCCTATTTCTATGATGGCGCAAAGGAGTCCAGTCCGAATTTCGCCGCTGACGTAAAACAGGGAGTCAATCATCCGGCCCTGGCCGATGAATTGTCTGCGAAGTATGGCAGGGAGTTGTGGCGTTCCGGGGACCAAGTGCGGGCCGGCACAATCTTCGTAGGTGATAAAGGATACATGATAAGCGAAAGTGAATACTGTGGTGCACCACGGATTATCCCTGAGGAAAAGCACAAGGAGTTTCCGGTTCCGCCGAAAAAATATCCGCGGACAAAGGGTATTCAGGCTGACTTCCTTCGCGCCGTAGTGGAGGGTGGTGAACAGCCGTGTTCCAACTTTGCCGATGTCTCCGGACCTTATGTCGAGGCACTGCTGGTGGGCCAGCTCGCAATGAGGGCCGGTGTCGGACGCAAAGTCGAATGGGATGGCGAGAATATGAAATGCACCAATATCCCTGAATTGAATCAGTTTGTTAAGCAGGAATATCGCAAAGGATGGTCACTGTAAGTAAGGAGGGGCGGGCTGATTCAAAGAGTCAGCCCGCAGAGCTTTGTTTTCGGATAGGCTCTAATTTAAGAACGGTCGTTCGCTTATACATGCCATTGCCTGTATAAACGAAGTCTGAGTAGTTTAATATGTTTGTTGGATTTAGAAGAAATGATAATCAAAATCATAGTGTTATTCTTGGTTAGCGTTATCGCGGGCCTATTCTGGAATCTCGGCGCCACCCTAGGTCTTACGTTCCATCTCGTCATTCGACCTGTGGGACTTGCCACATTGGTCGCCATGTTCTGGGCTCAGTCCAAGTTCAAATGGAGAGTTAGCATTCTCCTCGTCGTAATCCTGATGACAAATGGAGTGGCGACGCTAACGTATGCATTACAGACCAATCCATGGTACGTCATATCCGATTTTGAAACACAATTGTGTCTCATTATACTGTATCTAAGCGAGACAGGTATTGCACTTGCAACGCTATTTATCGCAAATAGAATCACAAAGAAAAAAGAGTCCAACCATCCATCGGAGAGTACTCGGTGACAGCGGCTGTCACCTCGACTCTCAATGGTGGTAGATTGTAAAGTTAAATGCCGCATATA
>MHBM01000229.1 GCA_001804885.1 Lentisphaerae bacterium RIFOXYA12_FULL_48_11 | reverse complement strand
TCCGCCACGTCAAATACAACCGGCTCGCCGGTATTCTGCAAAACACCCCGGCGCGGAAGATCAACCATCGGGTGAAGAAAGACCGAACCTGTTTCCGGCTCCTTGACAAGATGAACATACAGAGTATTGTTTCGGCGGGTAAGGACAATATCTCTGTTGCTAGCAAGCATTCCAGCAGGCTCAACATCGATCAAAGACTCCCGCACCCTGCCAAACCATTTTCCAATGCGGCGAAGAATCGCGGCCGATTCTTCGGGGATCGTTCCATCGGCTTTGGGTCCAACGTTCAGAAGATAGTTCCCCCCCTTTGCCAGAACTTTCTGGATGCTGCGGATCAGGTGCGCATCGCTGTAATAATCTTCATCCTCACGCCAGCTCCAGCTCTGGTACCCAACCGCCTGGCATGCCTCAATCGGTTTGTCAAACCAGGGCTTTGTGTTTACCGAACTGTCCCAGTCGCGCTCCGGCGTACCAAAATCACCTTCATCATATCCACGGTTATTGATAACTGCTTTAGGCTGTAATTGACGGATCATTGCATTGATCGAAGAGTCCCTGTGCTTTATCACATTGGCATCCCACCAGAAACCGTGGATTTCGCCGTAGTTTGTGCAGAGTTCGCGAACCTGCGCCCTGACAAACTCCAGATAGCGATTAAGGTCGGGTTCATCACCGGGTTCCGGCGCACGCAGCTCATACGGCCTGCCAGCGGATGGGTAATTCTTCTGATTCATGTCGGCGCATGAGTAGTATAGACAAAGCGGAAACTTCCGCCTGTGGCAGGCATCTGCCAGTCTGGCCAGAATATCCTTCGCATAAGGTGTACGGGTGACTTTGAAATCGGTCTGTTTCGTGTCCCACATGCAGAAACCATCAACGTGCTTGGTCGTGAAAGTCAGATATTTCATTCCTGCCTGCTCAGCAATATCCAGCCATTCATCAGGATTGAATTTGACGGGGTTGAACTGCTTCATGAAGGGCACGTATTCGGCCCGGCTCAGTTTCTTGCGGAACATATGCTGCTCATGCCAGCCGGCAACCGAGTAAATGCCCCAGTGGATGAACATTCCAAACCGTTTCTCGAAAAACCAGTCCCGCCCATCCCCGAAATGCCGCATGAATCCACCCTTCCCAGCCTCGCTTTCCGCAGCACCTGCATGAAACCGCGGTAAGATCGCAGCCACAGTCGCAGCCTTAATGAAATTCCGCCTCGAAATTTGCATATATAAGCCCCTTCAACATTGAATTATTGGCGCCTGCAGGTAGGGACGACCGGCTCGGTCGTCCTTGGATGACCCGGCGGGTCATCCCTACCTCCATTCGAACCAAGCATCTATACAATCTGCATTTCTTCCTAGCCTATGCTATGCGACACAGTGAAAATATATTTTACACCTGCTGTTTAGCTACGTTTCGGAGCGATGTAGTCCATAAGGCAAACATAACTACTTCAACCCGCGCATGGCGTCGTCAACAACGATGACATCCTTCATGCGCGACTTCGGGGTCGTCGAATATTCAACCAGCTTGCCGCCGCGCACTTTACCCTCCACTACCGTCCTCTGCGCCGCATGCAGCTTGAAGTCCAGATCCCAGTCCATAGGCCATGCCTGCAACAGGTAAATCTTCAAGCCATCATTTCTCATCACCATGTTCTGCAACGTGAGCATTATATTGTTCCCATGGTCCTGGTCAGGCAACCAGTCGAAATTCGGCCCCCACATGGCCGGAAAACGATGGCGGGGATTACTATTGCGCACTTTGGTCAGGAGCTGTGTTTTTGCTTCCTCTGTAAGTCCAACTATTGCAGCCGCCTGTCCGTCATAACACCAACCTGTCATAATCTTGGCTTCACGCCGTTTCCAGGCCTCAACCGCTGCATCCAAATCAGGACGGCCGATACCATAAAGTCGAAACGGCCATATGGCATAAAGGCAGGGATTTTCACAGTTATTGCGCTTTGGATCAAAATATTCGGCTGGCGCCAGGCATTTCACCCCTTCCTTCGTCATCATGGGAACAACAGGCGACGAAACTTGCATTCTCGCCCATAATACACGGTCTGCCTTCGGCACTTTTTTCTCGGGGATTTCCATCAGTCTCGCAGTGACTGCATTCAATCCAGCCACGCTAGGCGCATCATTGGTCACGCCAATCCAGTAAGTCTCCACCGCCTGGGCAGGACTGATTACCAGCTTACCCTTGTCATCCCGCTTGAAACGGGTGTCATAATATTTCAGGACTTCCCGCGCCATTGGAATAAGTTCTTTTGCCAGAAACTTGTCGTCACCGGTATGATCATAATAATCCAGCATGAGGTCCGTCAGCTCCAGCCCCTGCTGCCAGGCCGACCACCACCACGGCGATAATTTCTCATGTGGCTTCAAACCTTCCCTTTTCCACCCGTAATCGCGGTTGCCATAGGTATAGAAACAAGTCATTGTCTCAGGGAAATAAACGCCATCCGATTCGAAATATAGTTTTGCACGGGCATTACAAAGAGGTATGCCTTCCTCGAAGAAACGGAAAAAGGTCCTCATCATGTCGTAATCACCGGACAAAGGCATGGGAAGATATGGGAACCTTGTATTCTGGTACCAGTAACAGTCACCCCATCGCCGGTAATCGGGATTGGCCTGTTTCTTCGGATCCGTACATGACGGCTCAACAGTGAAGAGGCTGCCGTTGAACTTTATCGGATAATTCCCTCGTCCGGCACACGCGCTTGTCCATCGTTGCAGTATATAGCCCCGGGTTACAAGAGAAGGTGTCGGTTGATCGTCATACACGCTACCGGCTCCTGCAACCAGCTTTCCATCAAGGTACAACCTCTTCGTCCCGGTATTACCCTCATAAACTGCAGCAACATGGTTCCATTCTCCTGCCTTGAGGACATTGGTGCTTGTTGTAATCGCTGTAGAACCCACAATGAATCGTAATGCCAGGCCCGGATGGGTATCAAAAAGGAAACCATCACTGCCGCCGGGCGTTACCTTATCGAATATCCGCGCACTTCCCGAATTCTTTGCGGGACATATCCACGCTTCCAGCGTCATACTATCTTTCAGCTCCTTGTCCCCGGGAACTTCTATATGGCCACCCTCAAACAATGCCAACCCGACATTATTCTCATTTGTCACCGAAATCCTGCCAGCCAGTTTAATATTCGACGGCAACTTGCCAAATTCCACTGTTACAAGTTTTGCATCACTGATGGCCGGAACATTACCAGGCGACCCGGAAGCCAGCAATGCGACTTCCTCATCCTTCAGCGCTCGACCATATACCGATGCGCGACTCATCTTTCCCCGAAAAACACTGCCCGCTTTACTGTCAGCTCCTATGCTGAGCGGATGATTATTTATTGGCATGGAACTTACGACTGCGGCGTCGCCCTGCACAAAAATCCAGCTCCTGTTCCAAAACTCAGCCCACCAGCCTGCAGTTGCCTTCATGGCTTTTGCCGGGCTTGCCGTTTTCCTGGAAATCTTCCGAACCTGTTCTTCCCATTCCTTCGGTGTATCCGTTACTGATGAATGGACGGCAACGCTGATGTTGAAAGATTTAACGGGCTCCCTTGATTTCAAGGCAATTGCACCATCCTTGGCAAAATCAGTCGCAATAATATGCCCGCCAAAAGTTCTGTTCAGGATAGGATCTTTGACAAGCGCGGAATATTTTTCCAGACCCTGGTGCTTCAATGTAAATGGTACTATCGAATCTGAATTGCGGTGATACCACAGAACGTCTTTCTTGTCATCAACCACTACGTCAGCCGATTCCTTTATTGGAAAAGGACACCCACCCATTGTCCAGGCGGCTTCCATGTCGTTACCGGCCAGGATGTTTTCTGCCGTACGCCAGATATCTGCAGAAATACGGACTGATACCGGCTTTGCAGATTCCCCGACCACATGAACGACCGGCGTACTCACATCCACAAACAGCTGAAGCCTGACTGCTGCATCGGCAGGTCCACCGGTGATTTCAATACGGCCATCACGAAGAACAAGTTTCTGGCTGAACGGCATCCCCTTTGCAAAAGGATTGGGTTGCAACGAGAGCCGCACACCGCCCACTTTCAACAACCGGCAGGTCTCGCTCCATGTATCAGTCCGACCAATATAAAACCGAAGATCACCGTTCTCTTCCACCCAGACATTCAGCCCCACCTCGCCATTGCCGATCGGCATTGAACTCGAAGCATTAGTACCGGGCGTGTTCCAGATGACATTGTACTTGTCCAGCTCAAGCAGCGCAGAGTTACTACCTGCAGAAACCAGAGACATACAACTTACAAGAACGACACCAGAGTATATCACAAATCTAATTCGAGAATTGAACATACAGACTCCTTTCGACGAGAACATGAGGAACTATAACTTGTAGAATTCTAGCCGAACAGCCATATACGTCTATGTCTTCAAGTGCATTTCTTATGCCTTTTTCGGCACCTTCACAAGATCACCGCACGCCAGGCACCGGCAGCTTCACTCCCCAGGCATTGCAACTTTCAGAATTCCCCGCAACAGGCCGAACTTTCATATCAGGAACCGTGCCCCCTGAATACATCACCACCTCTTCACCCTTCCTCAAATCAATCTCGTACACCCCATCGCCCATCGCCTTAAGAATTCCCCCAATCTTCTCTTTGTGACCTTCGCGTCCTTGAGCGACTCCTGTCGCGGGTGTTAAGACATCCCCATTTCTTCTCCCCACTTTAACCTCCCCCTCAATCCCCGGCTTCACCCGGCACGGCTCACCGGCAAGACTCTTTATACGGATCCATCTTGTCTTTCCGTCCTTCCGTTCCGCGCTGACCAGAAATGCCCCCTCAGCCCGCAGGTCATTGAAAACAGCATCCTTCCACGCCGTCGGCACCGCCGGAAATACACAAATTGTGGAAACATATTCAAGTCCTGGGTCTCGAGTTTTGAGTCCCGAGTCGTAAGCCCCGGAATGCATGTTACCGTGATTCTTCAATCGGAATTCGTCATTCGACAATTGGCATTTCCCCAAAGAGCCCCAGCTCTGGATCATCATATCCTGCAGCGCTTTCGCCGCAACAAATGCGCACTCAATGACAGGTGAACCCTCGATATACATGGCGTTAGGCATCACGAACCGTTTGTCATCATGATGTTTGTAGAGATTCACGAGCGCATCATCACCCCTGCCCATCGTCGAGCACAAGCTGGACGCCGCAGCCCTCGACCAGCCGAAAATCCCCTTCCCTTCTCCAACTGTAAGCCAGTGATCCATGCTTTTTGTTATCAGATCTCTATTCTCGGGCTGATCCATGTTCATGATATGCAGCGGCCAGACCATCAGCATATGTGACCAGTGCCTGTGCGATTTTTCAAATGCCATGTCGCCACCAATCCTCAAGCCATTACTGTCTTTCGGATACTCCACCAGGTTCTTCAGCACGTTTTCCCACTCCGGCAGCTTGGGATCTTTCAAATTGTAACGCTTGTTAAGCTCAATCAGTGTCATACAGCCCCATCTTAACAGTGACAGGTTATAATTGTTGTCCTTCGCATTCCCATATTCGGGTGAATGCATTGTCGGAAGATGCAGCTTACCGTCCTCCCCCTTTTCCAAAAGATGCAGATAGAGGTTTATACTTTCCTTCAGCAGCGGGTAAAACGCATGTCTGCTCTGGTCGGTCACAATGCGCTCATCCATTGAAAAGCGGTAATGCATCCAGTAGTTGTGCAGCGCCCAGGTAAAATCACCCGGATTAATGTAATGATCCGGCGCGCAAGTTCCGTCGCCCCTCAATCCCTCGTAGTCCGTGGTGTGAGGCACTGTCGCACAGTCATCAAACTTCCAGATGTCCTTCGCGTTTTTCTCGAAATTCGCGCGCTTGTTATCAAATAGTTTCACCAGCGATTCGCCAAGTTCAAGGTGATTGGCAGCATAAACAGGCAGGTAACAGATCTGTATATTGAGATTCCACCAGATCCGGGGCCAGCCGGTTGACCTGTACCACGGGCCCAGCAGGTCCATCACCATTCTGTCGGACCGCGTGGCACATGCCAGCTTATACATCTGGATCCAGTAGAACCCCTCAACCTTCATATCAGGTACTGACAGAAAACTCTTCGGGTAATAGGCATGCCACCACTCGCGGTGCGATTCGATTAACTTTGTCATGTCAGCCGATACGGCTTTCTTTACGCTCTTTGCAGCTTCTTTACCTGCCCCTGTACCAGGAAATTTATCTGCAAGGCTGATGTACATGCGGCGCTTGTTTGGTCCCACGTTTATCTCTTTCCAGGCCGTGGCATATTCTCCACCGGCATAACGTGGCTGAACGCATACCGAGATATTACCAACGGATTCCATGCGCGACGGCGGATTGGGCGGATCACCAAGCTTTTTCATTTCCTGGTTGCGTCGATCAACAGCCTCTGCTGCAAGCCATGAAAATTTTGCATCTTTCTCTTCACCCGAACATTCCAGATCGACCACCGCTATCATTTCGATTGAGTGAATGAACGTCCGGAATTTGATCAAGCCTTTATCAGTTTGTATTTCGCCGGCAGACTCTGCATTCCATAAGTCCAGTCGTGCCGTTCCACTGGTAATCTTGCCCACGGTCTCCAGACCCATTCCGCCGATCGGCAGGCGCGCGTTATCGCGGCGATGCTCGGTGACATCCGACCGCCCCATTTCCCATCGGAAACGGTTCGTGGCATCCTGGAACATCATACAGCCCAGCATCCCGTTTCCATGGTAAATCCCATGGTCAAACTTCTGCGGCAGCGCCTCCCACACCAGGTCATGCCGTTTCAGAAAGGAAGCCCAGTCAATGTTCGCATCGATAACTCCGGTTTTCTTTCCAGCCGAACAT
>MHBM01000228.1 GCA_001804885.1 Lentisphaerae bacterium RIFOXYA12_FULL_48_11 | reverse complement strand
TCGCAGGAAATAAACCGTGATGACAGGCACACAGAGCTTCTACCGCTACTTCCCCGTCAGCAAAAGGGATATCAAGTGGGGCATGTATATCACCACCGCAGGAGAATCAAGAATTCCGCCCCATACCCCATATCCGCCAAGCGGACATCCGAAAGGCTATGATTTTGACTGGTCGAAGGGACGGGTTCTCCACGACTTTACAATAGTCTATATATCAAGCGGGCGCGGATGGTTCGAATCCAAAAGAACACCGAAACAACGGGTGGAATCAGGAAATGTCATCATGGTTTTTCCAAAAATATGGCATCGCTATATGCCCGATCCAAAAACGGGATGGACAGAACACTGGGCAGGATTTGAGGGCGCCATCCCTCATGCATTGACGAAGAGCAAATTCTTCTCTCCAGACAATCCCATCATAAAAACCGGTCGCGAGGATCTACTGCTTGACCTCTTCACTGATATTGTAGATGCAATCAAAAGCAACCAGCCGGCTCTCCAGCAGGTGCTTGCCGGCGCAACAGGCTATATCTTGTCCCTGCTTTACTCCGCTCAGCAATCAAACCTCGAGGGGCAGAAGAATGTGGCAGCCGCAATCCACGAAGCAATTCGCCTCATGAACGGCCGGATAGAATCAGAGCTCGACCTCAAACAGCTGGCGAGGAAACTGAATGTCAGTTATACGTGGTTCCGGCGCTCATTTCTCCAGCATACCGGCCTGAGCCCCTATCAGTATCTCCTTCAGCTTCGGGTCGCTAAGGCGCGAAGCCTCCTGGCCGGAACAACCATGACAATCCAGCAGACAGCGTTCCATGCCGGTTTCGAGAGTGAGCAATACTTCTGCCGGCTGTTCAAAAAGAAAACAGGTCTTACGCCTGGCGAATGGCGGGAACAGTCACAGAAGAAATCATGACGCGACTCTGAAAGAAACAACCACCTTTTATGTCCTAACTCGGCATAGCCTGAACCAAGAAATTAAATGGTAGGGACGAGTCGCCGACTCGTCCGTGGACGACCGGGCCGGTCGTCCCTACCAACCAAATTACAAATCTTGATCATTTTATTTAACATTTCTCTGTAAGGAACTAATTAAGATACCGTGCACAACAGACCTGACAGTTGCAGAGTTCGCCGCAACCAGAGCGTCTTTAATTTTCCCGTTTACCCGAACGGCTTCCTCGTTTGTTTAAAACTCAAGATCCTATTTCAGTTTGTTCTCAAACCAGGCGGGGCCTCCCCATTTGCCGGTGACAACCAGATCAAGGTCACCGTCACCGTCCATATCCGCAACGGCAATTGAAAGTCCCGCGCCAACACCTTCATTGTAGGAAATGACGTACTTGCTCCAGACCGGGTTCGCACCTTTCTTCACCTTGTAGTAATAGACCCCGATCGGAGCGTTTGCTTCAGGATCGCTTCCATTGTGCGCATAGAACCTTTTGCCAACTACAAGTTCAGGTACACCGCAACCATCAATGTCAGCCAGCATGGGACTGTGAGCCTGCGTCCAGGTATCGTCAATAACGTGCTGCTTGAAAGTCCCGTCTTTCTGCTGCTCATACCAGAAAATACCATACTTGTGGGCAGAAGTTGTGACGATGTCATTCAATCCATCGCCGTTAACATCCATGGTAAATATCTGGCCGGTATGCTCAACTTTACCATCCTTGCCGCCAAGGGATAGAGGATGCTCCTTCCATGTGTCTTTTCGAATATCAGCAGGTGCTTCAAACCACGCATTTGGCCTGATAATATCGGGCTTCCCGTCGCCATTGACATCACCGGAACCTGCCCCAAAAGCCATGCCCTTCTCGGAAATAACATGCTTGGTGAATTCGCGTTTTCCATCTGCATTTTTAACTACTTCATACCAGAAGGTAGGCGCGGTCACCGAAACAACTTCCTGTTCCTTGCCATCGCCATCAATATCAACCATATGCGCGGTTTCGAAATTACCGGCCTCATGAATAATTGTTGTTGGCCATTCGCCCCCCGCAGCACCTGTATTCCTGTGCCATACGATTCTCTTCTCAAACCAGTCGGCGCTGACAACATCTGGCAAGCCGTCGCAGTCAACATCCAGCGGCATGTTTGCAAAATCCCAGCGATAACCTTTCCCCTTATCATCAACACTGCCCTTTATTGTTCTTATTTTAGCCGACTTCCAGTCCGGCGCAAAATAGACAAACTCCCCCGCAACAATGTCAAGTTTTCCATCCTTGTTGAAATCAGCAACACCACATGCCTCACTGCGGACATCCCCCACCTTGTGCAGAACAAATTTTATCCCGCCTTCACTCACATTCTTAGGTGGCTCAACATCAGCCGCCCGGACAACTCCTGCTGTAATGATAAAAAGAAAAACAAACCATTTTGTGCCTGTTGTCATTTGATTTCCTCCTGATTAACCAAAGTTTAACGAGACAGGATCGAACCTGTTTCCAGACTATAAGTCATGCCGTGGCACATTTTGCGAAAATGTTTGAACCTTTTGCGACACCAGAATCGACCTATAATCTCCACGGCGACCGCATTGCCTGGCGGCATTTCAATTCCTCAGCCCGGACATTATTGATGAAAACTTCATGATCGGGATCCCAGTGCAGTTTTGCACCACCCAGCTGAATGGAAATGTGCGCAAGATGGCAAAGCGACGTTGTGCGGTGCCCCACCTCGGCATCGATTACCGGGCGCCGCCTTGTTTTGATACACTCAATAAAATCCCTTTTTTCACTGATCAGGGGAAGGTGTATTTCTTCCGGCTTCGGTCTCACCTTCAACAGGCGTTCGTCACTGGCCTTTAACGTTGAGTAGTCAGCCTCAATCCATCCTTCATCTCCTTCAAACCGGACAAACGGACGATCCATTTTATAGTTAAGGCTGACACCACTGGCGTAACGATAATCCGCCTCAAAATCGACCAGCACATTAAACAAATCATGTTCAGCATATCTACCCCTGGCCTCAATCTCTACTGGGCCAGTAAGCTCCGTGCCGTTACCCCACTGCACTATGTCATTAAGGTGTGTACCCCAGTTACAGATCATCCCGTCACAGTAATCACGCACCTGCATCCAGCCGGGTCTGCTGTTGAGATCATTCCTGTTGTGTACCCTTTCTTCAGAATAAGGCGCAACAGGCGCTGGCCCAAGCCACATATCATAATCAAGTTCAGCCGGCGGCGGGGTTGCGGGCTCAGCCTGAGCCGCCACGACATGTTCATGAGGAACACCCGACTTGATCTTTCGCAATCTGCCAATCCTGCCATTCAGGACAAGCTCACATGCCCGCTGGAAAGTTCTCACCGATCTAACCTCGGTATCGGTGATGAATATCCGACTATACTGACGGATGGCATCACAGATAAGCCGACCCTCATGCAAGGTCAGAGTAATGGGTTTTTCACACGAAACATCCTTGCCTGCCTTTGCGGCATCTATCGACATTGTTGCATGCCAGTGATCAGGCGTGGAAATTATGACCGCATCAATATCTTCACGCGCAAGAAGTTCACGATAATCACGATACCCGGCACAGGAATGAAAAACACCGGAAGCACCCAGCCCGCCGTAATAGTCGTCAATCTCCTCCCGGCCCTGGTTGAGACGCCATGAATCAACATCACAGACAGCTACAACCTGGACATCCGGAGACGTAAGAAACGGCTTGAGATTTGCGTGTTTTGCCTGCCGCCCAAAACCTATCATTCCAAGGGCAATCCGGCTGCACGGTGAGCTTCTGCCTGTGGCGCCGGCAGAAACAATCAGAGGAAGCCCGGCAACGGCACCAGTAGTCAGGATTCCGGCTCTTTTGATGAAAGCCCGGCGTGAAATCATGCCGGGCAACTTTACTCCGCTTACTTTTTTGCCGACATCCTGCGTTCGTGAATTTTTCGCCATGCAGAAATATTCTCTTTAAGATTTTCCTTCTGGTCGCCTGGAACGCTGTAACACTGCAAACCTATCGGTCCTTTATAATCCGCATTCGAAAGCATTCCAAGGAAACCATCAATATCATAATCTCCCTGATCCAGACGCAGTATATATTTTTTGTTTTTAACATCAACCCCGTTAATAGACACCAGTCTCAAATATGGCGCAACTTCTTTCAGCGTTTCGGGAACTTTATCACCCCTGTCCGTGAGGAATTCATGGCACAGGTTGAAACTCGCACCAACATTTGGACGATTGACCCTTTTTGCAATTCTTGCCGCATCAGATGCCGTCGCCACATAACAGCCTTTGTGCGGATAGAGCACCACGTGCAGCTCGTTTTCTTCCGCAATCGCCGCTATCTCCTGAACGCTCTTAACAGCCTTGTCATCTTCAAGACCGTACTTGCCGCCAGTTAATGTCCACCATATGACCGTACCCGAGCCTTTAAGCATTTTGAACGCTTCTTTAAGGCTGGGATTATATTGCTCCGGCTTGTCGAGCTTTGCCCCGCAATACAGCCCGAAGATTTTTAAGTTGACCGCCTTAAATGCTTCTATCCTTTTCCCTAACTCCTCATTGCTGGTGTAATTATAACTTATCCCGTCATAACCCAGCTCTTTCAACGCCGCAGCCTGCTCCTGAGGCGTCCACTTTCCACGCCCGACGCCATTGTCAAAAACAAAGAACTCATGATCGCCGGTCTTTACGGTCTGTTCCCCCTGTGCTGCAACAATAGATCCCGCAAGAACAAGCAAGCACCCATACAACCTGATTTGCTTCATTACAACATCCTCCTAATTCACATTTTCGCCGGATCCCATTCACCCCGGTAATTCAGCCTTGTCAGCAGCTTATTGGCTGCCTCGTCATCGAACAGTTCCTTGTCAGGATTCCATTTCAGTTTTCTGCCACCAAGCTGAATGGATATCTGCGCCATGTGACATATCGAGTTGGTCCGGTGTCCGACTTCGGCATCGGCAAGCGGGCGCTTCCGGCTCAACACGCAGTCAATGAAATTCTCCTTTTCATGCTGGAGCAGAAGCTTTTCACCACCCGGTCCGATTTCAGATTTAAGAATCTCCTCCGAACTGGCAGACACTCCCGAACTTGCATAAAGCCCCTTGTTCTCGGCATCAACCTGTACCCACCCCTTGTCACCCTCAAACCGAACATGGGGGTGACTCATCTTGTATAGAAGCTCAACCCCATTTGCATACTTGAATTTTGCATCAAAGGCCTCCAGCACATTCCAGAGAACACCCTTGTGGTATGAACCTGTCGCTTCGACTTCCACAGGGCCGGCATCATCAGTCCCGTTACCCCACTGGGCTATATCATTCAGATGCGTACCCCAGTTGCAGATCATTCCGTCACAATAATCCCTTATCCGCATCCACCCGGGACGCGCATTGAGATTATGAGGAGCATGGACCCTGTTCAAGGTGTATTGGGCTTTGGGCGCGGGACCAAGCCAGAACTCATAATTCAGTTCCGACGGCACAGGCATATCCGGGGCAGCTTCGCCCGCAAATGTTTCCTTTGGGCAGCCAGTACGTATCGTGTGCAGCTTGCCAATACAGCCATTACGTACCAGTTCGCAGGCCCGATGATAAGCCTTGCCGGAACGGAATTCGCTGTCGGTCCGGAAGATACGACCATACTTCTTCATGGCATCTGCAACAAGCCGCCCCTCACCAATGCTCAGGTTAAGCGGTTTTTCACAGCAGACATCTTTACCGGCCTTTGCCGCCATTATTGCCATGATCGCGTGCCAGTGATCGGGAGTCGAAATCATAACGGCATCGATATCTTTATCTGCCAGAAGTTCCCGGAAATCACCATATGTCTTACACCCTTTCCTGGAGCCCGCACTTCCCTGCTTTGCGTAATAGTCTTCTATGGCTTTCCTGCCTTCTTCCATCCGCCAGGAATCAACATCACACACGGCCACCACACGGGTATTGGGATTGACTAGAAACGGCTTCAGGTTGGATCCCATCATCTGGCGCCCCATCCCGATCATCCCCATGTTTATTTTTTTTCCTGGCGCATCGGCCCCGAGAACCCGGCCCGGTATTATAAGAGGGAATCCACTCAGACCTCCTGCGGCCAGCAAGCCGAACCCCTTCAGAAAACTTCGACGCGAAACCTGATTTGAACCGGACGTGGATCTTGTCATGGGCACTCCTCCTTTGAGATGATCAGCTGTATTTAACTGGCTGAATTGTTTCATTTAACAAGACACGTGGAAATATAGAATACCTAGCACATTGAGCCGGCAGGCGAATATGCTACTTCTGTTTTGTACTTTTCAGACGCGCAGAACGCCCAAAATAGGCCTTGAATCCACGGCTGAAATCATTCGGATGCTGGTATCCCAGCCTGTAAGCAATCTCTTTGACCGAAAGCCGACCGGAAGCCAGCAGATCCTTTGCGCGGCCCATGCGAAGTCCAAGCGCAACTGCATGGGGACTGCTCTTGAAATGTTTATGGAAAAGATCGCGCAACACAGAAGGCGATACCTGTAGGTATTCACAAAGCCGGCGGGCAGGATGCAGCTCGGCAGGATTGTGGCGAAGAAATTGCAGGGCAAGATTCGCACGATAACTGGAATCGGGTGGACGTACCTGCTTCATCGAAGCAGCAAGGAGAAGATCCATATCAAGATGGGCCCGACGCAGCGACAGGAATGCCATCTCACCCGGAACAGCCACTTCCCGACAACATGCCCTGTTCACTGCAACAAGCTGCTTGAGTGTTGCGTTATTGACCTTGATATGAATGTAGCCTCCCGGCGAAGGCTGAAGGGCAGAATGACCGGGCGGCGTCCTCCAAAGCCAGGTCATCATACGACTCTCCCGACCCGGCTTATCGACCCATCCATAAGCACAATCAGGATGAAAGATAATTACACTGCCAGGTTTTGTCCTGACCCTGACACCACCGACAACCGCATCAGGCGCGCCATCCAGGATAACCGCGTATACCCAGCCATCATGCATTGCCTGAGGAATAGGCTGGTCACCCATCCAACGGGAACCCCATGACAGGTAAAGTAACTCCCACGATGCCGGGTCTTTCGGCATCCACCTGGGCCTGCCACGTGGAGGAAG
>MHBM01000227.1 GCA_001804885.1 Lentisphaerae bacterium RIFOXYA12_FULL_48_11 | reverse complement strand
TTCGGCTTTTATCCTGTTCTTCTTTAGGAACTGTTTGGTCAACCCTACGGCTTCAGTGGCTATCCTTTTTCCGTTTAGATCCCGGATTGTCCTGATTTTTGAGTTCTCCGGGACAGCGACGACCCAACGGACAGGGCGGAAACCCTGTTTGGCATACTGCAATTCGGTTACTTCCAGAACATCCGATCCGTTCTCGACGATCCAGTCATAACCTGTTATGCCGGCATCAAGCATGCCTAACTCAACGTAACGGCTTATTTCCTGCGCACGGATAAGCCTGGCTTCAATAGTAGGATCATCGACATATGGGGTGTAAGAGCGTTCTCCCGCCCGCACATTGAAACCAGCTTTTGCCATCATGCTGAAAGTGGCTTCCTGCAGGCTTCCTTTCGGCAAACCCAGCACTAATTTATTGGTTTGTGAATTTGTTTTCATAACTAGTGAGCTGAACAATAAATGAAACAGAGTGATTAGTCCATCTTGATCTTAACACGTCTGCCTTCCATCGATATTCTGTTCTCGGAGAAGAAGCGCAACGCTTCCGGATAAGCCTTGTGTTCTTCGGCCTGTATTCGAGCGTGCAGGATTTCTGCTGTATCGTTCTCCAGGATAGGGACAGCCTTCTGCACAAGTATAGGGCCGGTGTCTGTGCCTTCGTCAACAATATGGACTGTGCAGCCAGCAACCTTTGCACCGTAATCCATTGCCTGCTTCCAGCTTTCAACGCCGGGAAACGCCGGCAGTAGAGCTGGATGAATGTTGAGAATTCTGCCTGCGAATGCCTGGAGAAGATTTTTTTTAATTATGCGCATGAAACCGGCCAGAACAATGATTTCAGCCCCATATTTTCGCAGGACTGCCAGATAGTTTCTTTCAGCTTCACCGTCCAGTTTTGTTTTGAAAGGCGCGGCACTGAGATATTCGGCCGGAATATTGTTTTTTTTAGCGCGGTCGAGGATAAGCGCATTTTCTACGTCGGAAATAACACAGACGATTCTAGCGTTAAGTGTGCCTGCCTTGATTGCATCTATTATTGACTGACAATTACTTCCCTTGCCCGAGCCAAGGATTGCTACCTTAAGTGGTTGCATGAAATCATTTCTCCGAAATTTTTGAAAAAATACCACAAATAGTTTGTTTTAGGCAATCAAATCACTCTTCATGACAATGTCTTTTCTCCAGCCAACGCAGGTAGTGTTTTATGTTGGAACAATGAACCTGTTGATACAACTTTTATTAAATTGCTTGGTAAAACTCATGGATTAAGGGTACATTATGGTAATCACTTTGCAGAGGTTGATTAGGCAGAATGTTATTAAATTGACATCAATAACCCTGTATAAAGGAGTTATGAATTATGGTTAATCGTCGTCTTTTCCTTGCTTCTGTTGCATCTGCGGCATTCAGTTTTAATTTTGTGCCAGGTCATGTCCTTGGTGGTCCAGGTCGGAAATCGGCTAATGAGAAACTTAATATTGCAGGAATTGGTGTGGGAGGACAAGGTTCTGGCGTATTAAAGGAAATGGCAGGCGAAAATATCGTGGCATTGTGTGATGTGGATATGAAGTATGCCTCGCATACTTTCAAGCAGTATCCCAACGCCGAGATTTTCAAGGATTACAGGTTGATGCTGGAGAAACGCAAGGATATTGACGCAGTGGTGATTGCCACGCCTGACCATATGCATGCTCCGATTACGCTCGCCGCCCTGCGGGCAGGGAAACATGTGTATGTTGAGAAACCGATGGCGCACAGCATTGAGGAAGCACGTCTAATGACAAAGGTTGCGAAAGAAACAGGGCTAGTGACCCAGATGGGGAACAATGGGCATGGAGGAGAGGGACTTCGTCTGATCCGGGAATGGATTCAGGCTGGTGCAATCGGTGCTGTTAAGGAAATCCACGGGTGGAGCGACAGGCCTGGACGATTCTGGGCGCAGGATATGGAGAGACCCACTGATACGCCACCTGTTCCGGATACACTGGACTGGGACCTGTGGCTGGGTGCGGCTCCGGAAAGACCGTATAATCCTGTTTATGTTCC
Organism: Lentisphaerae bacterium RIFOXYA12_FULL_48_11; assembly: GCA_001804885.1. GTDB lineage: Bacteria > Verrucomicrobiota > Kiritimatiellia > UBA8416 > YA12-FULL-48-11 > YA12-FULL-48-11. The sequence continues at coordinate 4,868 of MHBM01000227.1, read as the reverse complement.
AAGAGCATGGCGCGGTTGGTTTGATTTCGGCACCGGTGCCATGGGCGATATGGCGATACACAATCTTGATCCGGCATTTTATGCATTAGACCTTGATGCGCCGGTTGCAACAGAGGCGCAGACGAGTCCTCTCAAGAAGGAGTCGTATCCTGCATGGTCTATAATAACGTATGAGTTTGCTGCAAAAGGCAATCGTCCTGCGCTCAAAATGTACTGGCATGATGGTGGTAAAATGCCGCCGCGTCCTCCTGAGTTTGAATCTGAACGTCAGCTTGCTGATAATGGAATTTATTTTGTTGGAGACAAGGGTGCAATGCTTTGCGGTGGATGGTCAGGGACTCCACGCCTGATTCCTGAAAGCAAGATGAAAGATTTCAAAATGCCCCCGAAGACGATTCCTCGCTCAATAGGTCATCGTGCCGAGTGGGTGCAGGCATGCAAGGACGGAAAGCCTGAAGACGCCAGGGCTGGGTTTGAATATTCCGGAAAGTTTACTGAAGGGTTACTTGTGGGCAATCTGGCATTGCGTTTGCAGAAAAGAATCGAATGGGATTCCGCTGCCATGAAGTCGACAAACGCGCCTGAGGCAGACGTTCTGGTCCGTAAGAGTTACCGCAAGGGCTTTGGTATCGTATAATCCCGGACAGTTGAACGTAATGAATGGCTTTTTTTTGGCGGGTTTCTTGTTTTATATGATTCAATTTGAAAAACATTGAAGTTTCTTCAGCGAGTCCTGTGATTAGCGGCTAAGATGAGAAAAGTTGGTGATATGGGCTTACCGATTATTCTTAGGTTTTATGCCGAAAGTTCTGAATAATAAAAATGTAAAACCTCAATGACATCAGGTGTCTTCTTTGTTATGGTATTAACCCATAATACCAATTATCAAAAGGAGTACTTATTATGAATCGTTATCTTGCTGTTGAGCCTATAGATCACCTCAATATTCCGATGGCGCGTATCCAGCCTGTTCTGGCCAAGGAGGGTAATCCCAATATTGATATCGCAAAACTTGATAAACTGATCGATGGATCTGGTGTATTGAATGATACGATCGCGATCCGGTCACCTGAACACTGGGCAAAGGTGATCAGTTCGATTGGAGAAGATGTTGACGCCATTTTACCTGTCAGTATTACTGCGTATCCCACTGAGGTGTGGAATTCGCACCCTAAGCCTCTCGTTGACCGGGGCCTCCCTCTTCTTTTCTGGCCTATTATCAAATATAATGAAATGGATTTTTGGCGCTGGTCGGCGCGTGATTTTCTTGCGGCAATCGGGGTGGATGTTCATCTTGTCCGTAACAATGAGCAGGGGCTGGATATACTCAAGGCTCTTGCGATGAAGCGGTTTCTTAAGAAATCCAAGATAATTGTTTTCGGAGAACAGAATTTTCCGTGGAATGCTCCTGTTGCAGGACATCTTGTTACTGAAACGCTAGGTACCAGGATAATTGTTAAACCCATCGCTGAAATCAGGGATCGTTATAGCCGGTTCAGCGATGCAGATGTAAAGGCTGTTTGGGAAAAGCGGAAGAAGAGATATGTTATCAAGAATGTACAGGAAAAAGAGTTTCTGCAGGCGGTACGTATCTATCTTTCTGTAAAGAGCATAATGGAGGAAGAAAAGGCTCTTGGGTTTGGTGTCAATTGTTTCGGCGAGCTTATTATACAGAGTGGCCGTGATGTGCCGTGTCTTGCTCAGTCGCTGCTTCGCGAGGATGGTTATATTGCTTCGTGCGACGGTGATTACCTGGCGATGATGAGCATGGTTCTCTCGACTTATTTCCTGAACCAGACAAGCATAATGTCTAATATGTATCCGGTATCATTTGTTGGAGCATTGACCGATCATTTCGGCGATCCTCTTTCTCCGGGTAAGAAGTATCCAAAATCACAGTGGAAGAACCTGGCGCGGCTAGGGCATTGTGGATTTGTTGGCGTAATTTCTCCGGAAATATCGCCATCAGGAAAGGTTAATCTACGTGACTGGGGCGGGACCTATGAGATCAAGCGTGATGGCCGTGGCTGTGGTGTTGACGGTGATATGAAGCCGGGTAAGGCTACTGCCATCCAGTATAAATTCGATGGCAAGACGCTGCTGGTAGGGGCTTGTGAAGTCTGTGAGACTACGCATCACAAAGGTATGCCGCACTGCGAGTCAACTGCACTTTTGCGTTTTCGCAATCTCCAGGGATTCGTCGAGAACATTTCTCGCGAACACAGCGTAATTGTCTATGGAGAGCATATTGCCGCAATTGAAACGCTCTGTAAGGTTCTAGGATTGAAGTGTCTGGTGTTCTAGCCTGATTTCTTGAACAACTGCTCCTGGTGTCCTTTTAGTTTTGTTGTTTCATCCGTGAAAAGATCCTTCATTATGAAGTTCTAATGCGGTAGTCATGCTCAATTGATAATATACTAATAAAACTATGAGACTATTAGTAAATATTTGACCGTATAGAATAATTTGATGCATTTATGAAAAAATGTCATAATTGTTGTTGAATAGGGATTAATATCAGTTTATGTTATTTCAGTAAATTGATTATATATGTTCTATTAGTAATACAAGATATCTGAATTATCATGAAATCAAATAAATCTAGAAAATACAGGATACCGGCAGTTGAGAAGATGCTTGCGATTGTAGAGCTGTTGTCCAATGAGGTGAGATGTTTCTCGATTTCAGAACTTGCCAAGAGGCTTTCTATATCCAAGAACATGGCGTTTCGGATTGTTAAGTATCTGGAGCAGCAGGGGTATCTCGAAGGGGAAAATGGTTCCGGCGGATATCAGTTAGGAAAAGGCTTTTATCGAATTGGTGTTAAGATGGCCGGCCGGTATGAACTGACAGAACGTGCTCATACCCATTTGTGTTGGTTGAGTCAGCAGACAGGGGAGACCGCCAGCATTCAGGCGCCAGCAGGAGACAAGGTGATGGTTATGGATGTGGTTTATCCGCCATCGGATTACTATTTTTATTTAAATGTCGGAACGAAACTCCTTTATCACTGTAATGCAATGGGCAAGTGCATTCTTGCCTTCATGGAAAAGGAAGAAATAAACAAAATCATTCCAGCACAGTTGACTACCTATACACCGAATGGGATACAGACAAGGGCGGAACTGATGAAGCATCTTGAATCCGTGAAAGAAACCGGGCTTGGGTATGACCGAGAAGAATATGTTCCGGGTATTTACTGTATTGCATCGCCGGTTCTCAATATTCATGGGCAGGTTGTTGCCGGTGTAGGTATAACCGGCCTTGTTGCTCGAATTGATAATCATAACCGCAGCGAGTTTGAAAGGCTTGTGCGGGAAGCCGGCAGGCGGATCTCGTCTGCTCTTGGTTATGAAGAAACATCAACTCATACCTGATATCGTTTCTGTAGAATTAATCCGGCAAAAGGATTTTGAGAATGGCAATCAGGAATAATGGCTTTATCGCTGGAGTTTTTGGATTCTTAATCATTATTATTACGATATTGGCTTCAGAGTGATTGTTGAAGTTCAATGATGATGAATGGTGAATTATCAGGAAAGGAATAACCATGAAAAGAATAAATAGGGTCACGCGGAATGCCTCGTTAGCATTTCTGCTGGTAATGCTTACACTTGCGTCGAAAAGCCTGGCAGCCGAGCCGGTCATCACATCTACGGGACCCAACAACATCAGTTTTGAGTTGCAACCGGCGAAGTTTGTCAGGTTCATGATTAATGCCAGTTCTTCGGGGCAACCATGTATTGACGAACTTGAAATATACGGAACGGATGGGAAACGTAACCTCGCGCTTGCATCCAATGGTGCCAGGGTTGCCGTATCGTCATGTTTGGCAGGCTATAGTATTCACCAATCTGCACATTTGAATGATGGGTTATACGGTAATGATCACAGCTGGATTGCTGCTTCATCACAGGACGAATGGGCACAGATCGAACTACCGGAGGTTGTCCAAGTGAGCAAGGTTGTTTTCTCTCGCGACAGGAACGGTAAATATAATGACAGGGTGCCTGTTGGGTTTATGATTCAGCTTTCTACCGATGGCAAGGAATGGCAAAAGGTCACTGAAGTGAAGGCAACATTGGCTGCGTCAAAGGCAAAACCGTCTAAGCCGCCTTACTCTTCGCCTGTACCGTTGCCTGACCCTGTAACTTGGGATGGCCTGCTCCGTTACGCTTTTCTCTGTGAAAAGGCGACATGGCAGAGAATGAATGCTGTTGATCATCTGTCTCCTCTGAAAAATGATCGGCCTGCCTTGCCCGGAGGCAAACCGTACTGGAGCATGCTTGCCAGTCTGGGGCCGATGTCCCGGGTTTTGATGCAGATGGAGGAATTGATAGGTCGCCTTGAAGAAAAAGGTCTCAGTCTTACTGATGAAAAAAAACAACTTGCTGTGCTGTATCGTAAACGGGATGAACTGGAGAGGGCAGGAAAGAATGATTCGGCTGCACAGGATGCTCTCTACATTGAAGCGCGGCATGCTAAACGACAAATAATGCTGCGAGATCCAGAATTGGCTCCAATACAGAAAATTCTGTTTGTCAAACGGCATCCTTACCTTTCGTCTCACAATTACAGCGATGTGCTGGACTCGCAGTTCAAGTCTGGTGGCGGAATTTGCATTCTAGAGATTCCACGGCGGGATGGGGCATTAGTGCCTTCGGACGCTCGGCTAATTACCTTGTTTGACGGCTCAGCTGGTATTGCCCGAGACCCGATGCTCGATTTCAAGGCTGAGAAGGTATATTTTGCCTACCGTCCTGAAAAGAGTCCAGTTGCCGGAATGAGTCCATATTGGCACCTGATGGTGGTGGATGCAAAAGGTGGGCAGGCACAGCAGCTTACTGATGGGCCATACCACGACTATT
>MHBM01000226.1:2945-7662 GCA_001804885.1 Lentisphaerae bacterium RIFOXYA12_FULL_48_11 | reverse complement strand
ATTTTCATGGGTAAAATCTGTAAATGCCTCCTGTTGTATTAAGGAGGCGGAGACAGCTAACACCCCCATGGTTTTACATTCGGGTAGACCAATATATAATGTTTGGACAAAGTGCCCTCACTGCGAAAGGGAAGTTCATTACCGAGAGCCACTTGATAATACGAGACGTTTGAGGTATCGTCCCTTTGACTTGATGAGGCTTATCAAGGCGAGAGGGCTGAGGCATTTTCTTTTTGCATTTATGAGGAGTATTAGGGCGAGAGGAAAAAGGGGAAATTCAACTTTTGTGACCTCTATAAATCCTCTTTATAAACTACTGAAGCCTCTCATGGCGAGAGAAAAACAAGCATGTCGGTCTTTTGTTACTGGTTGCCCATATTGCAACAAACTATTCAGAGTGCGTATTCCCCAAGCCTCTTGCAAGAATCCGCAGTCGCGAGTACTGAGATAAACCCATAACGTGTCATCCACTGGAATATAAATGACCAGCCATGATGTTCGGAGCCACACGCTGTGACACATGGGAATATGCCGCGGGATTCACTATTCGGGAATGTAAACCATTTAAAACTAGTTGGGAGGCTCAAACATTTAGAGAAGGAACATGCGTTATTCAGCATTCATTTTCTGAAGATAATTGATTAAAAATTTTGTGGTGCTAGAAAAAAGAGCATTTAACTAAGTGATATATTATTGTTTTATTTGTTTTAGCTAATGAGTAGTAATCACAAATTGAGGATACTGTACCTTTCGCTTGAGTTTTCAAGATGGCGGAGAGCCAGACAATGGTCTTACGCTACGAATCTTGGTCTAGAGGAAGGATTGCTAGCTTGTGGTGTGCAAGTCCTTACCATAACCACTCCCTGGTTTTCTCGAGCACAAGAGATTTGTGCTAAGAAAAAGTTTGATCAAGTTTGGATTGAGATTGTCCACAATGATCTTGAAGAGACATTTTTAGAATGGGTTGCCAGCTTATCTCCTATACGGATTGGTATGATTACAGAATCTCTCACATATTCTAGTGATGTGCATGAAAAAGAGCCGACATTAGAAGAAAGAAAACATAAAGTAGAGAGACGTCTTAAATATATGACACATGCTTTGGTTTGTGATGAGAAAGATGTTGGATATTTGAAAACTAGTAGCCGAGTATTAGCAATGTGGTGGACACCAGCGGTACCAAAGCGTTTTATTAAAAGACAAAGAAAATTGGCGTCTTTACCTTATGGAATATTTATCGGTAGTGTTTATGGTGAACGTAGTAAAATAATACAAAACCCAGAATTAAAGGAGTTGATGATTCATCAACAGTCACCCGAACATGGTACGCCGTATCCTTTCTTTTTCGACAAAATGCATGGCGCTCTTTATCATTTTTTAAAGAGTAGATTACCTGGTACTAAGCTTTTATTCCTTTTTTATCTCCATTTCTTGCGTGCAATCAGACAGCGATGTTTTTCATTATGGTTGGAAGCGTTGCAAAATGGTTGTGCTGTTATTTGTTTGCCTCACTATGTAAAAACTTATACCGGGAGGGTAGTCGAAGGAATGGCGGCACATATGCCTGTAATAACCCCTGATATACCAGATCGTCCCAGGAATAGAGCGCTTTTTGAAGATGGAGTAGAGATATTACTCTATCCGGAAAATGATCCTATATATTTAGCAAACCATATAAGGCGAATTTTATCAGATCCTGGATTCAGCCAACGAATCGTAGAGAAAGCATGCCGCAAAATTAATAATTTTCATACCTGTGAAAAGAGGGTCCAGCAGATTCTCAATTGGGTTGAAACTGGTGAGGAACCTGTTTATGCTTAAGTATCAAGATCCAGAAGCCTATTATGAGAATTATTGGCAAAGTTCCTTTTTTGGCTCAAAAGAACCAAATAAGGATGAACAGTATCGTGGTAATATTATTTTACGTTTTATTGAAAAGTATGTTGTGTCATCGAAAGGAGACGAACCGGGCATTAAAATACTAGACCTGGGATGTGGGAGAGGCTGGCTCACCAATGTTTTAGCTCGATATGGAAATGTCATTGGAATTGACCCTGTGAGGGCTGCAATAATGAGAGCACGGGAATTACATCCATCTCTTAGTTTTCATAATGGAACTGCAGAAGATATGCTTTTAAAAGGAGGGGCTTGTCAGTTTGATTTGATAGTTTCATCTGAGGTTATAGAGCATGTTGTAGATGACCAGAAAAAGAATATGATGAGTTCGATTTATTCTCTATTGAAAGCTGGTGGTTTTGCAATTCTCACAACCCCTCGTGGTGAAGTTTGGAATGATTGGAAACGCGTCTATACGAAAGAGCAACCTGTTGAGCAGTGGATCACCGAATCTAATCTTGAAGAATTATGTAGGTCAGTCGGTTTTCGGGTTATAGATAAAGATCGGATATTCATTCCATGGGTTTCTTTTAATTTGATGACGCGCATTGCAACATCGAGGGTTTTCCGACGTCTAATGCGGTATTTTCCACGGTCAAGAATGTTATCCTGGCTGCGTTACCATTGCGGATTGTATCAGGTAATTGTTCTTAAACGTCCATTATAAGAATATCTCTCTATTGTGAAATAGAATCACGCGCTACCATTTAATTCGTTAAGGAATCTGTAAAAAGTATAATATGTTAAGATACTATTATTTAAAAAAATGTTGTCTTCTATAAAAAAATTAATCTCTATTTTAGAAAATAGGGTGCTGGTTAGGATGAAGCATTTAGATATTTTTCTTACACCAAGGATGAGAAATAAAGTAAGGTGCTTACGAGAAGTACAGAAAAATATATTAGAAACTAAAGCAAGACCTCAAAAAGTGCAATTACTTTGCCAAGCTGAATGTAATTTCAGCTGTGAATTTTGTGGATTTGACTATAGAACGCAACCCATAAAAAGTCAGTTAACTTTTGAAAATTTTAAAATAATTTTAAGTCATTTAGATGTAAACCTGTTAAATAGTATAACTTTTTCCGGACAGGGTGAGCCATTGCTATGTCATGACTTAGAAAAAATGGTTAAATATATAAAAAAACACCATAGCAGAATTCGCACACATATTATTACTAATGGCGCGTTATTGGAAGGAAAGAAAGCTGATATGGTAGCTCAATATTTTGACCTTGTAGAGGTCTCGCTGCATTCAGTTCAAGCTGAAACACATAAGATAATTACCAAGAGCAATACCTTTGATAAGGTGATGGAAAATTTGTTTACCTTAAGAAAAGCATATCCTGATTTAAAAATAGACTTGTATTTTTCCTATTCAATGAGAAATATTGATGAGATAAAGAAACATATTGACCTAGCCGTTAAATTAGGGAATTGTGGGATTAACGGTGCCTATACCAAATTTTATTCAAAGAGAAACAGGTTCTCAAGAAAAAGTCAAAAATTGTTAAAACCTTTGGATAGCAATTTGTCTTTATTTTATCATCAAGATTATGCCGACCAACGTTTTGAAGAAGCGGTTGAATATGCGAAATCTCTCGGTTACAACAATTATAATTTTTGCCCTTCTCCTTTTAAGAATCAACATAGATTGCGTAATAATTGTGATAGCCCATATTCTCAAATCATGGTAAATTATGATGGAACAGTTTTCCCGTGTGGGGGGAGTGAAAACTGGATGTTTGATGATATCGCATCTAACACTTTAGACTTTGGCAACTTATTAACGAGTCATATTGATGAAATATGGAACAATAAAGATTACCAGAATTTAAGGCAATCTTCAAAGGGGTCATGTGAAAATAGAATTATATCCCGATGCAATAATTGTTCAATGCTTTGTTATTATGTTGATTCCGGTAATATCTTTGAAACTCACTTTATCGAATTTTAAATGAGGCAATGACACCAAGACTACAAAATTATTAACAGGGTAATTTTAGAAATCTTATATATTAGATTTTTTTACACATTAATGAAAATATCAGATGTATTTTATGATGGTCGGTACAATTTGTTTTCAGGGTTGCACAAAATAGGGGTATTCTCGGATAATAATGTCACTATATATTTCTGTTGTCGTTTGTACATATAACAGAAGCGATTTGTTAAAAAGCTGCCTTCATAGCCTCAACGAGCAGACTATTAATAGAAACCATTATGAAGTTATTATAGTAGACAATAATTCTACAGACCAAACTGAAGAAGTTGCCAATTCATTTACTAAACAATATATAAATTTTCGCTACTGTAAAGAACTTAAACAGGGCTTGAGCCACGCACGCAATCGCGGTTACAAGGAAGCATGTGGCAAATATGTGGCTTACGTTGACGATGATTGTAAGCTCCCAGAGCAATGGCTGGTGGTAGCAAAGGAGATTATCGATAAAGCGTCACCATCGGTTTTTGGAGGCCCTTTTTCCCCTTTTTACAATACATCTAAGCCAGCCTGGTTTCAAGATTGTTATGAGTCTGGTGGACATATCAGGGGCAACGATGCACGTCCTGTAGAACAGAATGAATATTTGAGTGGTGGAAATATTTTTTTTAAACGCATGCTTCTTGAATCACTTGAAGGTTTTGATGTTAATCTTGGTATGTCCGGTAAAAAAATGGCTTACGGAGAAGAGACTGCCTTGCAGAAGAGAATACGTAATACAAAGCCTGATGCGCTTATTTATTATGCCCCCAATCTTTACGCATATCATTTAGTTCGCCCTGAAAAAATGGTGCTTAAATCGATTGTGCGTCAGCGGTTTAT
>MHBM01000226.1:0-2935 GCA_001804885.1 Lentisphaerae bacterium RIFOXYA12_FULL_48_11 | reverse complement strand
CATCGTTGGTTAGTTCTTCAATGTGATTCTTCAATGAAAGGTCAATTACACATATTTGCAAAGGCTGTATATGCGCTTTTTGCCATTGCTTGGAAGATCATATATGGTATGTTTATGCGTGATCGTGTTCAGTATCCATATTTTCAGAATTACATTTATGAATGTGGCCTTCGACATGTAGTTCAAATGGGACAATTGTATGAACAGTTCAAATATTTAAGAAAAACAAGGAATAGGTGAATCCCTATACGCTCGTTAGAAAAGAAAGTTCTTCTTGAGTTTTGACTTAAAGTTTCAACGTTAAAACTTATTTTGTTTTCTAATATCTCATCATAAAGTGATAGATAAATTAGTTAGTGTTATCATACCGACTTATAATAGGCCAATGTTATTGCAAAGATCTGTTCAAAGTGTCCTTTTTCAGAGCTATTCCAATCTCGAGGTGTTGGTAATTGACGATGCTTCTACTCTTGATTATTCTGATGTGTTTAAAGAATTTGAAGACACCAGAATACGCTATATCAGGCATAAACAGAACAAAGGACCGGCTGCTTCGAGGAATACAGGCATACGGCTAGCGCAAGGAGCGTATATTGCTTTTAATGATGATGATGACGTTTGGGATAGGGAAAAATTAGAAAAGCAAATGCACCGGATGCAGGCATCTGAAGACAATGTAGGATTAGTATTTTCAAAATACAAGAAAATATTGAAAGACGGGTCAGAAAAAGAAATTCTTCCCGCAAATCAAGACATTTCTCATTGGCATAGATTGCTTTTAGAATATTGTTTTATTGGAACTCCTACGGTGTTGATGAAAAAAGAGTGCATTGAAAAATCGGGTGCTTTTGATGAGAACCTGCCATGCCTTGAGGATTGGGATTTATGGATCAGGGTATCAAAATATTATTCATTTGTATATATACCTGAAAACCTGGTCTATGCTTACGAATCTATAAATAATGTAAACTCAAATAAGGCGAATAATGCATTAGCATTGGAAGCAATACTGAACAAATATATCGACGAAATCTCATTGGACAAAAAATTGTTAAGCTTGTATTACTGGAGAATTGGTGTTGCCAACCAAGGAATTCTTAATTATAAGAAAAGCTTTTCTCTTTTCAGTAAATCGGCAAGATGTAATTTTAGATTCAAAACTATATATAGAATTTTTTTGGCTATATTAAAACTTTGCACAATAAAAAGGCACGTTTTAAATTAAAATCACTATTTAGTTTCAAAATAGATATTAAATTAACGTAAAAATTGTTATTAATAAATACCACAGCATATAATAAATATCATTGTTAGATAAGAATTCTAGATAATGTAAAACCTCATAAGTAGTCACTCCTCAAAAAGAATATGCATATTTCTGACCTAACAAAATTAAATCTAATCAAATACTTATCATTAAGTATACTATTTCTGTTAATTATTTTGTTTATCGATAAAAATATTCTGAAAGATTATAGGTTACCCCAATGGATAATAATTCATCTAAAATCAGAAAAACAGGTGGAATTAAATGTTTATTATGACAGTGGAAAAGGTTATACACAAAAAAATAAGATAAGTACAATTGTAGATAAAGACAAAGAGATTTATAGCGTGTGGCTAAAACTCCCAAATAAAACCATAAAATCATTCCGCATTAGTCCATCCGATACAATTTATATCAAACGTATAAAATTACAAAGCTTAACGAATAGATATTTATGGACGGCAGAACAGATACTAAAAGATTTCCATCCTGGGGAAAATATATCCAGGTTTATGTTAAAAAATAATTTTCTAGTAGTAGAGCCTACGGATGGCAATTCTTATTTTGAATCAGTAATCCACATTCCTACTGTAAACAAATTGACCAAAGCGTTAAGACTCACTATTTTTGCCATGTTTTTCACATCCTTTTTAATCTTCATCACAGTAATATGGCATCATGTAATTATCATGGAGAAACTCTCCAGAGTAAAACCCTATGTCTGGCTAGGATTGATATTATTATTAGCTATGCTTCTACGAAGCTATCATATTACATCCTTCACAAATGTCCCTTTCAGGGGGCAACAAACAGCTGGACTTATAAGAGATTTTTACCGGAATGGCATCAATTTGTTTTATCCAACGTTCATAATGCTCGGAAAGCCTGGTTATCTTGTCTTAGAGTTTCCTATATATCAGGCATTATCTGCACTGCTTTATAAAGTCTTTACCCCAAATATAATATTTTCTAAATTAATCTCTATCTTTTTTGGGTTGTCATCGATCATACTCATTTACAGGTTGACATTAAAATTTTTAGACACAAAAGCTGCATTATTAGCTTCCTTATTCTTCGCTCTAATGCCTCTGAATTTATTTTATCAGAGGGTTACTATGCCTGATACCTTCATTATATTTTTGTCCCTCTTAATGATTAATTTTCTTATCGAAGGTATTAAAGGCAAAACAATACTTCTTGTTATTGGTATTATCGGTGCCATCCTCGGCCTTATAACAAAAAGTCCTTATGTAGCACCACTTTATTTACCATTTATTTATATCGGGTATAAAAATAATGGGAATTTAAAATTTTTTTTAACTCCACAATTCTTAACAGCTTTTTTTATACCAGTAATCTTTATGTTTTTGTGGCAGCGTCATGCTAATTCTGTAAATGAAATGTATTTCAATATAAATGAATATCCCTTTAAACATCTTTACTCTAGTGTCATTGTTAAATTAAAACCTTTCAATACATGGTATTTTGGAACTATTGCACAGAGACTCGACATCAGTAATTATTTTATATTTTTGGAAAGAATTTCACTGCTCATGCTTTCTCTGGCAGGGATACCATTCTTAATAATTGGTTTTTTTATAGTTGCAAATAAAAGAGCGGCGGCTCCTTTCTTTTACACGTGGCTTTTATCAATTTTAATATCAATTA
>MHBM01000225.1 GCA_001804885.1 Lentisphaerae bacterium RIFOXYA12_FULL_48_11 | reverse complement strand
GCTTCCGCCCCGCGCATCCTGCAGATCGTGCGGTAATCATATTCGTTTGTACCACAGCTGCCGTTGGCGATATTCATATAATGAATCTCGTAGCCCGCTTTCTTCAGAAGCAGGAGAGTTCCCGCCATCTGGATTTCGATATCATCCGGATGTGCCCCTACGGCCATCGCTACCTTATGATGCGCTTGCGTATCTGTATTCATTTGCTCCACGATCTCCCGATTTCGACAAAGAAAACCACTTGTAATACTACAGGAATAAACCAAAGAAACAAAATATATACTACACGCTTTATTACCATTTCTGATACTTTTCAGGCCTATGAAGCTTGTTTTTGAGAAACTTGCCGTGGATATAAACGAAGGTCTTATCTGCCGGACCATACGAACGCGGAAGTTTGAATGTTACTGGCACATTCACGACGAATACGAACTGACCCTGACTTCCTTCTGTCCAGGGTACCGCATTGTCGGTGATGATATCTGCCAGCTTAAAGCCGGCGACCTTGTCCTCCTGGGCAGCAACCTGCCCCACCTTTGGCATCACGAGCGCACCGCCTCCGAAAAGAATAACTTCGCCGAGATCCATCTGCTGCAGTTCGAGAAGGATCTTCTTGGCGAACGCCTTATGCAACAACCCAGCCTTGCCCCGACAAGGCAGTTGCTGCGGCGTGCAGCTTTAGGTTTGTCTTTCCACGGAGAAACACGCGAACAGGTCTCAAGAATGATGATCCAGATAGAGAAGATCAGGGGTCTGCAGCGCCTGTCTATGTTTCTCTCGATTCTGGACATTTTATCATCATCACGTGAAAGCCGTTCAATCTCCAGTTCGGGCTTCTCTCCGGAGCTCAATCCTTTCAATCAGGAACGAATGAACAATGTATTCCAATTCATCAACAGTCATCTTGCAGATCCGATATGCCTCGAGGATGTTGCCAGGCTCCTGCACTTGAGCACGGGTGCCTTCAGCCGCCTTTTTCGCCGTCACACTGCCAGAACATTTCCTGAATTTGTCAACGAATTGCGCATCGGCCGGGCGTGCCGACTCCTGGCAGAAACCGAAATGACCATCACCGAGATTGCAATGGCCAGCGGGTTCACTAATTTATCCAACTTCAATAGGCAGTTCATGCGATTGAAAAAACTCAATCCGCGCAATTTTCGCAACAAGCTGGTCCATACTGATCTGTAGAAACCGCCGAATTGGCTGGGATTAAATCATATTTTGGGTAAAAGAGTAAGCAGGTGGCATTTCGTGGAGAAGCCAGTCCCGACCTCTGAAGAGTCGGGATCTTTTACGCGCCATTTCGGCTGTGGACAGCCGACTCTACAAGCAAATTCCACCTGTAGTGTGCGCTGTCATCAGCGCATTCTTTCGCATACCGTTTCTCCGTCCCGTTCCGGGCATCGAAATGCCACCTGCGGTTTCCATTCCTCGCGGACGGCGGAAAAAAACGGAGAAGTTACCCACATTTCTGAATTACACCCGAATTGGCTTAATTGTTCCGTTCGGGGTTGACAGGCATAATGGAAGGGTGTCACAATATTAGGAGATAAACGTCTGAATATGCATAATAAATGCTTCAAAAGCTGGAAGCACTTCCGGATGGCTAACCGAAAGGAGATACACATGTCTGAGAATATTGATAGACGCGGATTCCTGAAAAATTCCCTGCTGGCAGGCGGAACGGCACTGGCGGCAATGAACAGTTTCGAAGAGAAGGTCCTGAGCGCGGAAATTGACAGTACCAAGAAAGCCGCACCCCTGGCTGCAACAGTAAGTCCGGCAGACATTCCAAAAGGTAAGATCAAGGATCTGGAAATCAGCCGCGTGATCTGCGGCGGAAACCTGATCGGCGGATGGGCGCACAGCCGGGACCTGATCTACGTCTCACCTCTTATCAAGGCATATCATACAACCGAGAAAATCCTTGAAACATTCCATTTGGCGGAAAAACGCGGCATCAATACTTTCCTGACAAACCCGGTTTCCAACAGCGTGATCAATGAGTACCGTAAGGCCGGTGGCAAGCTGCTGTGGATATCTGATTGCGCAGCCGGTAATATCAAGGATTCAATCAAAGGTTCCATAGATACCGGAGCGGACGCGGTATATGTTCAGGGTGGAATCTGCGACAAAATGGTACGCGACAACCAGATGAAGGTTCTCGAGGACACCATGAGTTTCATGAAAGACCAGCTTGTACCATGCGGACTGGGAGCACACAGCCTTGATACTGTGAAAAAATGCGTTGAAGCCGGATTCGATCCCGATTTCTGGGTTAAGACCCTGCACAGGGACGATTACTGGTCGGCTACACCCGAAAAGAATCGGGCACCATTCGACGAAATAAGCGGTTCCAAGAAAGATCATGATCTTAATCATGACAACATTTGGTGTGGCAATGCCAAGGACACAATTGAATTCATGGGAAAACTGAAGAAACCCTGGATTGCTTTCAAGGTGCTTGCCGCCGGCGCAATCCATCCGCGTAATGCATTCCAATGGTGCTTCGAAAATGGCGCTGATTTTGTATGTGTCGGCATGTTTGATTTCCAGATTGTGGAAAACACGGAAATAGCCGAGAAAGCACTCAAGGCTGTTGCCCAGAAAACACGCGTCCGACCCTGGATGGCTTAATATATTACGTCACAAACAAGCTGATGTAATCGCAGAAGCCGGCGATTTATTGGCCCTGTTTCTTCGCGTGTGTACGTTCATAAACAAGCCTGGCGGACTCTTCATATAAAAGAGAGTCCCTCTCCGTGATAAACGTCGGCGCATCATAAACAGGTATATCTTTGAACGTAACAGTATCGCCATCCACGGACATTTTATCTGCAGGGATTTCATAAACATCGCCCGTCAGTGTATCTA
Source organism: Lentisphaerae bacterium RIFOXYA12_FULL_48_11 (assembly GCA_001804885.1). Taxonomy (GTDB): domain Bacteria; phylum Verrucomicrobiota; class Kiritimatiellia; order UBA8416; family YA12-FULL-48-11; genus YA12-FULL-48-11. The sequence continues at coordinate 30,704 of MHBM01000225.1, read as the reverse complement.
CCCAAACCGGGCTCTTGAACATGCCGCCTTTTATCTTCAACGTGGCAGGAGTTGTATCATTAACGTTCTCCGGAACTTTTGTTTTGTCCCAGAACACAACAACCTGCTGCCCATTCTTCTTCACTTTATATCCGTATATCGAAAGCGCCCTGGCACATGTCACTTCGCATGGGTATTCCGGGATCAAGTCGACCGCATCATTGAACACCGATACAACGTTCTGCGCGGCGTAATAAGCCATCTTGACCTTGAGAACCCTGAAACCTTCAACAGCGCCCGCTGTTTTGAGTAAGCCATAACGCACCAGTCCATTGTGGAAATCCGTCGTTCGATAGTCTATATCAGCCGCCGTAAACACTGTGGAATCGACATCATGCCCTATGTCACCAAGCATGCGCCTGGCATCCCATTTTGCCTGGGTAAGCTCCGTCCACGGATACTTGCTCAATGCGCCCGACTGGCACCACTCGGACTGAGTGCCGTTCTCACCCTGCCACATCTTCAGTTTGGGCGCGACCCGCTTCACGACTTCGCGCATCTTGTCGACATTTGTATAGGCCGTATCCGGATTCATGGTATAACCGTGATAGATAACCCAGTAGAACAAGTCCAACTTACCCTTGTCCGAAAACCTCTGCAGACAATCCTCCAGGAACTTAGGGTTTATCGAAGCAAGCGACAATGCCCCGATCCTCGCATCGGGAATAATTCGCTTTATAATCTCGGCCGTACGGATGTTGAAATCGGCGATATCCACCGGCTTGTGCTGTTTGTTTATGTCCGGTTCATTCCACATGGCCCAGTCACGAACCTTGCCCTTGTACCGTGTGGCCATCAGCTCAACCCACTTGTCCCACGCGGCAAGCGCTTTTTCAGATGTCGGGAAGCCGCCTTTCAGAGTACGACCGCCACCACCTTCATAGCCAGGATTGCCATAGTCCGTCTCCAGCCAGATTTCCAGACCGCGGGATCGGGCATCGTCGATTATCTGGTCCAGCCACGCAAAATCGTAAATGCCCGGGTCTTTCTCAGTGCGGGCCCAGCCACCCTGTAGACGGATACGCTTGATACCTAATGCCGGCAGGTACTCCTTGTATGCGTTGAAGTCGGCATACTCACGGTCTATGGTTTCGCACCCCAACGTCCAGCGCGAAGTGTCAATCTGATGTATATTCCGGGGAATCAGAGTTCCAAGGTGTTTCAACCCAGGGTTCAATGATGTTTGTACCCTAGTTGACGTATTATCTATAACCTGCGCAATACCTGCTGCCGCAAATGAGAACAACACCATGCTGATTATTAACTTTTTCATCCTCCGTCTCCTCTCTAGAATTAATAGACTTCATAAAAACCGGAATGGATAATCTCCTCATTAATCATGGAACATACTGGAAAACGACATAAAATTCTTGGACAATTGTCCAAAACAAGTTGGCTTATTTACCGGCATGGTTCCGTCTGCTAATCCCGATTCGACGACATGTCCTGCTGGTCACGCTCTTTACCGGCAACACTATTTAAAAGATGAAAACAGTATGGACGCACTTGTAAGGCTGACTAGCAGCAAAACACCGGGGGCGGCAGGAAGAGTGATATGGGGGTGTGTTTGCTTTTGCTGTCCTGCCGCCCCGGTTACTGTTATTTAACAATGATATTCAGTATTTATTTTCTTACCTGGCTCTTCTTCTGCGATATCTTTTTCCCTCTACAGGCTCCAGATTCCCCTGAACCGATGAGCTCTCCTGCTTCGTTAATTACGATGGTCCACCTGCGTCCATCTTCCAGAGTGTAGTGAAGTAATTTGGCCATTTCTTTCTCACCAACTTTGTACCGCCTGATTTCAATACGATCCGGCTTGCCCAGCAAGTTCACAACAGCTCGTTCGGACATGGAATATTGAACCCCTCCCAGCAGGGCAGGATTCAATTTCTTGCCAGATGCCCCGGAACAAGCCGAGAGAGAAGTCAGAAGACCGAGCGCAACAACAATGACCACAATATTTCTTATGTAATTACTTTTTTCAAAATTCATTGTTGATCTTTTCATGGTTGTCACGCCCAGTCCTTGTATTCTCTGGTTTTTTTGTTTCGCATGGATCATGCCAAGCTTGTCACGGAAACCGTCATTAGAACGAATTTGACATCCTGCCGGTTAAAACATTTGGAAATAAGTCCTAGTGATGTGTCGCCTGCAGGTGGAGCATCTTTGCAAACAGGTCACAACATAGATTATTCACAAAAAGAACTGTATTAAAACAGGACAATTCGAACATAAAAGACAACGCTTTGAAGATTCCATGGTATTGCAGCACCATGAAGGACACAATGCTATGAATGCTTCTTCTGTGGCAAGTCAAGGGCTGCGAGTTTACGGTATAGTTTTGTCCGGTTAATGCCGAGAAGACGAGCAGCTTCAGAAACATTACCATTGGCCTTCTCCATCGCACGCCGAACAAGCCCCTTTTCCGTATCCCTGATATTAAACGGCTGTTCGTGTCGGACTTCCGCAGCTTGCTCCGCTAGTTCTGTTTCTTCCGTGGAAGAATCGCTCAGGCTGAAATTTATATGTTTCGGTTTGATTTCCGTACAATTACTTTCGATGAGAGCGCGTTCAATAACATTTCTGAGCTCCCTTACATTCCCGGGATAATTATGTCGCTTTAAAATTTCCACAGCTTCATCGCTGAATTTCGGCGACTTATATCCCATCTCAGCTGCAATCGTCTCTGCAAAATGCCGTGCAAGCAGGATAACATCCTCATTGCGGTCTTTAAGGGATGGCATTTCGATCGTAAAACAAGCCAGGCGGTAATAGAGATCCTTGCGAAAACTTCCTGAAGATATTTTCTCCTTCAGATTTGCATTTGTCGCAGCAACAATCCGGACATCTACCTTTGTGGATTTATTGGACCCCACCGGAACAATAACCCCATCCTCGAGTACTCTGAGAATTTTTGTCTGAATAGCCAGTGACATGTCTCCTATTTCATCAAGAAAAAGCGTTCCATTATTTGCCTGGGAGAAAACGCCCTGCTTATCCGACAGTGCACCCGTAAAGGAACCTTTTATATGTCCGAACAGAATCGATTCCGCCAAGTCAGCCGGGATACCAGGGCAGTTGATTGGAACAAACGGATAAGATGATCGCTTACTCCCGAAGTGTATAGCCCGGGCCACAAGCTCCTTGCCCGTACCGCTTTCGCCGGTAATGAGAACAGAAGCACTGGTTGATGCAGTAACCTTTCTCACTGCATCAATAACTTTCCGTATCTGTTTTGACTTGCCCACAAAAGAACCGATTCCCCATTTCTTCGCTTCCTGTTCAGAGAGAATAGACAGCTGCTCAGCCAGCTTGTCACGTTCGTGGACAACAGCCCTGTAACGCAGTGTCCTTTTGATGGTTTCCTTCAACTGCCCGCTGTCAATGGGTTTTTCAAAAAAGTCAAATGCACCAAATTTCAAAGCCTGTATGGCCGTATTCTTATCGGCAAATCCGGTAACAATGACCACGTCCGTTGCCGGACTTATCTGTTTGATTTTTTTCAGGAGATCAAGCCCGCTCATTTCAGGCATTGTAAGATCGCAGATCACTATATCCGCAGCTTCCTCGGTTATGGCTTTAAGACCTTTCTCCGGATCAGTGTATTCGTTTACCTGCAAACCCATTTTTTTGAGAACAATACCTATATAACGAACTATATTGAGATCGTCATCAATAACGGTGACAGATATTGCAGAATTATCTTTACCTAAAATATGTTCCATATCATTCTCTTCACAGCAAATCAGCCATACACCACTTTCATGCTAACAAAAAGCGCCATATTAACAAGCCTTTTGGCAATTCACAGACTCTCCCTGGAACAAATCCAAAATGTCGGTAGATTTTCAGGTTTTTGGTTCCACGGCCATTCTAAATACTTCGCGTATTGTCCGTTCAAGTAATCGCATTAACAGCCATATCATTGTTTCAACTTATTTAGATTTCCCGACCCTGGATAAAGCAGCAATGGTAAAAATAAGAGGATACAACTTTTCGCTATACCACAATTTTGCGAAATAAAGGCCTATCGGCGCAGGGCTCCAACCATGTTCATGCTCAAACCGTTCATGTAACCAGTCAACCCCACGCTCAACAGCACTTTCATATCCATGATACGCAAGCGCATTTACTGCAAGCGCGGTTTCCTCAACTGAAGAAGAGACTCCATATTCTCCGCCCCATCCGCCGTCCGAGTTCTGAGCCGACACCAGCCATAGACAGGCTTTCTCGACAATGTTGCCTTTGGACGACGGCAGATGGCTGTCCGTGATCTCGGCCAGCGCAATAACAACTTGAGCCGTTCCATAAGTCGGATTTGTGCTATCCGGTGTTTTCTGATTACCAAACCATAATGGAATCCACCTGCCATCCGATACCTGAACATTACAAAGATAACGAAACCCCTTTTCCATATATGCCTTAATCCGCAAACATAAAGCCGGGCCAGCCTGATCATACCAGGCATCAACAGCTCTCATTGCATGCGCAGTAATATCAGGACAACTCCTGTCAAACGGCAACTTGCCCCATCCCCGGCAAAATGTCGGAACGCCCCCATCTCCGTTCTGAATATCCAGCAACCACTTCACGCCATTTAAACCTGCAGTTACACTTTCCGCATCAAGTCTACCAAGCCGTTTCAACGCCAGCAGAACGCCGGCCGTGTCATCAGCATCAGGGACACTGCCTGGCTGGTCTGTCCATCCCCATCCACCGGGCGCTGCATCTGTAAAAACATGTTTTTTACCGAATTGTTGAGCCAGCAACCATTTCCTGATATCATCGGCGCGTCGAATCTTGCCTTGCTCTTCCCTGCTAACGGCATTTACGGACAGGGTTGTAACCCAAGTCGCAAGGTTCGTATCGATGGGCCAGCTGCCGTCATCACGCACACCACCCAGCAGGAATCCAACGCCTTTTTCGACAACTTTATGTTTCGCATATCCGGCGCCTGCCAGACTCATGACTACAAAGGACGTCAACGGTGTCGCTTCCAGAAATCCCCCATTTACAGGCTGCAGCTTTCTCAGTATTTCCAGGGCTTTACCCCTGCAAAGGTTTCTCAGCATTCGGGGAAAAGACGGCCGGTTATTACTTTTCGCAAATTTCAACAGGCCGATCGCTATCAGGGCAGGCAACGCATAACTGACCACCGACAACCGGAGAAGCCTGAAGAGCTTCCGCGGCAGTACAACCAGCTCAAAAGGAAGTTGGGGTACAAATTGCCAGGCAGATTCATCTTTGCCCAGCCTGCCTGCGAGCGCACACATTGCAAGTATCGGAGCGGAAAATGTCCGGTCTTCACCATAGCTGGTTTTTATTGCGGCAGAAATATCGTCAGGCTTTAGGCTACCTGATCTCTCCTTCAGCCAGCGCCCGGTGTTATCTGTAATCCTGCCGTAGACAACAGGATCAGCTATCGAAAAAGCCGACCAACACAATGCGGTGGTCGACATATTGCTCACACTGTCAGGTGTGTCGCCCCACCCGCCATCGGCATTTACATTATCAGCCAGCCACTTCAGTCCGCATTCCACGTTGTTGCTGTATTTCTGCCTGTCAACACTGGCAAGCGCAAAGACAGCGAGTGATGTTGAAAGAGCACTGCTCGACAACCTGCCCTCCCACCAGCCGCCGCTGTTGCACTCTCCATACAAGCGCTCAACGAGCTTTTCAATGGGTATTTTCATAAACCAGAGACCCTAAGCCCAGTAATCCATAAAATGTGTATTCACAATCTGTTATCAGCTCCAACGGACTGCCCGCAAAACCACCATCCTGCATCCATAAAAGATCGATAAATTCGCGACATTCATCTGACTTGCTCACAAGCGGGCTTCCTACAGTTCTTAGAGCATGTAATGCAGTCCCTGTCGAAAGAAGGTCCGGCATCTGGGCGTTCTCCCCTGCCAGGAAGCCCCCTCTTTCCGTACAAAGCTTGGCCAGCCATTCAACCGCAGCAACATCCACATTCATACCCATATGTTTCAGCAGAACCAAGGCAGCTGCAGTTGCCGTAGTGGTGCCAGACTCCATATTTTCTTCATTACCATAACCACCCCTCCGGCATTTCAAACCCTCGACCGACCGGATAATATTATTCTTTCCAGGAACATCCATGCCGCAATCCTGGTAAGCACAGCATGCAAGGAAACTGGCATAAACACTGCCTTTCCCTGCCCCCTTTGTAATATGACTGTATCCGCCACAATCAGTCCGGAAACTTTCAATCTTTGAAAAAATGCTTTTTTCTGAATCGGGCAGATCATTGTCCTGTTTCAGGAACCTATATATCGCCCTGCAGCGTACAAGACATGAGAGGTGAACAAAATCAAGGCCAGTACCGTCACCAAATCCTTTGAGGTATTTCCAGGTTTTTTCAAAAGGAAACTCCACGCCCAGAGCTGAAAGCGATGTCATGCCAAAAACAGTATAATACAAATCACTTGTCTTCGTTCTACCCCTGAATCCCCCGTCATCATTGATTTGTCCCAGGAGATAGGATGAAATGGATTCAACCGCATCCTGTTCCAGCTGAACAGCCGCACGCACAACAGAGTGAAACATCTCAAGACTGCATGTTGATACAACATCAGACATCGCCGAGAATCCTGGTGACAACCCTTCGCAGGAAAGTTTTCAAATAGGCATTCCTGAGAGGGTTCAGCGAACGGATCGCTTCGTTCCTGTAGTGGTGCAAAAGTTGTACTGCCTTTTCATCGACGTGAAGGCCTGTAAAGATTCTGCGGATTTCGTCAACAACCTCGTCTTTACGGCTGCCACTGCACCACAGATCAACAACGGTATGCTTTTCCGCATCAGTACTATTCTCGCACGCCAGGGCAAAAAGCAGTGATAGCCTGACCGAATTTACATCAGAACCATTACCCATCTCCCTGAAATCAATGATGTCATCCCTGACCTGGTAACCGATACCCAGCGATTCGCTGAAAGTCTTCAAAACAGTTCTCACATCTTCACCGGCTCCGGCCCCTATCGCACCAAGCTGGAGCGCCACATCAAAGGCGGGTACAGTTTTCAGGCGAAAAATATTAAGAACCTGCTTGAGAGACAAAGCCCCACGCTTTCGCATCCAAACAAGCTCATCCCCCTGCCCAAGACACAGATCATGATGTCCGACAGAAGCGACTTTCAATGCCTCCAGCGTTCCACCTTCCGTCAAGCCGCTGTCCGATATCAGCCCGTAACCAAGACCAAGCAGGAGATCACCAACATTGAGCGCGATTGGAATGCCATGCTGACGGTGAAGCGTCATGTCACCATACCTGAAGTCATCATTATCCTCTATGTCATCATGAACCAGAGAGGCCTTGTGGAAACACTCGACAGCAACAGCCAGTTTCTTCATTGGATCGGGAATTGCCGGATTCATGTCGTTCAATGCCCGGAACACACATGCCGAAAGAAGCGGTCTCCAGCGCTTTCCGGTCTTACCAAGCCATGAAAGGGCTATTTTCTCGGTGGGAGTACCAGAAGAATTCATAAACAGAGAAATACTGGCAGGACCGAACCATGACTCCACGTCAGATTGTAATTTGTCAAAATCAAGCCGACCCGCCCATTTTGCAGTGGACCTCAGCCGCAGAGCATCTCTCACCCAGTCAAGATCAACCTCTGTATCAACACATCCATCCGTAAACAGAGGTATTGCAATCCCTGGTATTGCATCCGCCGCCATATGGGGAAATGACCGTTCAAGAGTTTCCATGCAGCTGACACCTACAACGGCGTCCACTTTTCCGCTTTCAAGAAGCTTGGTCACAACCGCAGCTCCCTCTGCAATCAAAACCACGTATCCAAGGTCCTCCGCTTCCGTCTGAAGATCCCCAATCGAACATCTGCCGCATTCTTTGCATAAAAGACCGAATTCATCTATGTCTGCAGGACACTCACGGGATGACCTCAAACACTTTGGTAGAAGAAGGATTCGTCTTTCAAATGGTATTGCGGCCATCGTATCACGCCAGACTTCATTACCAACAAGCACAATAATCAGATCCCTGAAATTCTGATCAGACCCGGATAATTCCAGAATCACGTCGGCGTGTGGCATCATCTCTTCCATTGAGAGCGGCGGGACTAATTTCTGCTCCTGTACATACTTGCGCACGATAGAAAGAAGCCGGTTACGTTCCTGTCGGAGCTCATGTATGCCATGTTGTCCGGTTTCTGCCTGTTTCTGTTTAGCACTCTTCATTTACCTGTCCTGCCCGCACCAAACTCAACCATACGCACCAAAGCCAAAGAACCAGTGTTTCTTTGCAAACCTGTACGCCCAGCTTCGTTCGGGAATCTCATGCCCAGCCATGTCATGACTGCATGATGGAACCATGTGTGACAACTCGTCAAACACGCTGGCGCGTCCGCTGCTGTCACGAGCTTGTTCTTTCTTCATGAATGCCTTTAATTTCCCTGGATCTTCCATCAGGATACAACCACGCGTTGTCTTACTGACGAACGTCCGGAAGCTTTTCAGGAAGTTCGACTGATTAATCTTACTATATAGATTATCCCCATTTCCAACATTGTCGAACGAAAACTGGATGGGCGGACAAGGCTCAATATCACCACCCGGCCCGACATGGTTCGCTATGCCGACAGCAGCCGGACATAGAGCCCTGCCCATATGATCCCAGTACGCATCCACGACAACAATCGGGGCCTTGGTCCTGATATCAACCATAAACCTGCGTAATTCCGTTATCTCGTCGGTAGACAGTGCGAGTTCCGGAGCCGGATCGGGACCGACAGGACGGTAAATATAATACCAGACATAATGGACTCCACGCGAAATCAGTTCATTCACATATTCTTCGCAGGCAAGATCTTTCATGTTTGTTTTGCAGACACTTGTTGCCACCCCGAATATCAGTCTGTACCTGCGGCAAAGCTCTATCCCTTCCATCGTCTTCTCATAAACCCGTTTCCCACCCCGGCGCTCGTCACTGACCTCACCCAGTCCCTCAACACTTATCAGCGGACTTACGTTTCCAAGCTCCCTCATCCTCGCCGCAACTGCATCAGTCATCAACATGCCATTGGTAAAAAGAAGAAAATAACAGTCAGGATATTGTCCGATCAGGTCAAACAACCCTTTGTACAGTAATGGTTCCCCGCCAAGAATACCGAAAAAATATGAACCCTGTTTTCTGCATTCATCAATGATCCTGCGCAGCGTTTCGACCCCTATTTCTCTGGGTGGTTTTGTCACCGTTGACCAGCACCCCCTGCAGGAAAGATTGCAGTTGTTCGTCACAGAAATGAACAGGAATGCAGGAAAGAATTCACCTTTCTTCAATCTCTTCTGGAACCTGTCAACGGAACGCATACCCTTCCATCCAAAGTTATACACAAACTTCCACAGAAGCCTTTTATCAGGTTCTGTCAGCATTCTTGTTATTAATCCTGCCATTAAATCACCCCTGCCCTGAAAATTCACTCCGTTCCTGTTCCGCCTTTTCAATATCTTTTCTACGGATCAGGAGCTTCTTAGACTTTTTGCGTCTTTCCGCCAGAGCGGCATAAATGTCGCTTCCAAGGATCTCATTAACATTTGCCTGTATTTTATCCCGTAATTCCGCCTCGTTTTTAATCTCCGATCCCTCAATAGGTGACTCGGTATGTTTCGGAAATATAATGGCGGCTTTCGGACATATTCTGGCACAGGCAGGGCAGTTATTCTTACAATTCCCGGGATGCTTTACCGTCACCCTGTTGCTTTTATCTGCCTCATAAACACCAAACAGGCAAAAACTAAGACACTGCCTGCAGTCTACACACCTTTCATAATCTATAACAGGAAACCATGGGTCCCATTGATCTTCTCCGCCTTCAACAAATGCATCCATGCTGCCGGGAAAATCCAACCGTTTGACTTGCTCTACGATCTGCACAGCACTTTCTTGCCTGAAATTTATCACATGTATCCTGTCGGCATTCCATTCCATACCCGCCATGGCAAACAACCATCTTACAGCTCTTGGATAACATGCAATTACGACAATTCTATCCGCACGCTCCACGATCTCTTTTAATTCCTGCTTTCGTTTTACCGCAATACCGCACAAATCAGGTAAAGTGATGAATTTATTGCCAGACTCCTGCAATCCGGCAGTAATTACACGCCTGGCATTATCGGACAGAAAATTTCTGCCTGAACACGAACAGAATAAAATGCAGTTTGATGATTGCAAATTAACAATCCTTGCCTGGCTGTCGAATACAAACCCCTCTGTCCGGCAAATAGTACTTATGACTTCATTTAACTGCAGAACCGGTTGCGGGATGTATGCCCTTCAAATATTTAAAAACTTCGCTTTCCGTTGATAGGATGAGCGTGGTCGCCGGGTCAATCACTTTCTTATATGTCTCCATCGTCTTTAGAAATTCGTAAAAGGCAACCGACTCCGGGTTTTTGTTATAGGCCACCGCATAGATCTCAGTGGCCTTTGCATCGGCTTCCCCTCGGATCTCCTCGACTTTCTGGTAAGCTTCTGATTGGATTTTCTTCAGCTCCCTTTCCTTGCTGCCTATAATCCTGGCTGCCTCGCCGTTCCCCTCTGAGCGGAATCGTTCGGCAATTTGTTTACGCTCGCTTATCATTCTATCGTAAATTTTCACACTCACGCTCTCGTTATAATTGATTCACTTGAACCGTACATCCAGCAGCTCAACACCAAAAACCCCCAGCTTGGGAGCGGCAGCCTTGAAAATTTCCTCTTCTACCGCCTGCCGGCCCTTTATGATCGGCACAAGCACGCCAACCACCTGATTGGTTACGACAATCGACTCATCCTTCAAAGGTTTACGGTCCTTTGTTGAACGGATAATCTCGATCAATTCATGTTTGGCCACAGCAGTACGGGTTTCAGAACCAAGTATATCATCAAGCCGTGACTGCGCACTGCGTTCGTCACGAAGCCTGAGGAAATACTGCATTGGATCAACTATTCGCCAACGAGCAAATGTATCCACGGAAATATAGAGCTTGTCCTTGGTCGGCATGTCTGTAGGACTGGCGTCCCATTCAAGTATGCGCGATTCCATCCTATTCACCATCTGGATCAACGGCACTTTGAATTTAAGACCCGGCTCGATAACGGGTTTTCCTATAGGCTTGCCAAACTGGGTAAGAATTACCTGCTCGCCTTCATTAACTGTGTACATGCATGCAAGCAAACACAGCAATCCAACTGCAAAAAAACCGCCAAATATACCCATAAATGTTTTCATGGCTTACCCCCCTTCTCCCCGCCCAGCTGAAGAAGTGGCAGGACTGACCTTGCGTTTTCATCGATAACAGTCTTGGACCGGATGACCGGCAGAACTTCCTGCATTGTTTCAAGATAAATACGACGTTTTGTAACTTCCGGAGCCTTCAGATACTCGGCCAGGACTGCATTGAATCGTGAAATATCCCCTTGCGCTTCGTTGATTCGTTTCAACCGATAACCCTCAGCTTCCTGAATGTTCTGATCCTTTGTACCCTCGGCAAGCGGTATCGACTTGTTGTATTCCCTACGCGCGTCATTGATAAGTTTCTCTTTCTCCTGCTGCGCCTGGTTCACCTCGTTGAACGATTCCTGCACAGGTTCGGGGGGATTAACATTCTTGAGCTGGACCTGATCAATGCTTACTCCCACATCGTACTTGGCGGCAAGTTTCTGCATCTTTACCAGCGCCTCTGATTCTATCTCCTGACGCCCGATCGTAAGAACCTCGTCAACTGTCCTGTCCCCAATAACTTCGCGCATTATCGATTCGGATACAGCGCGCAGAGTTATCTCCGCATTCCTGACCTTGAACAGAAAATTCACGGGATTGGCAATCCTGTACTGGACAATCCATTCCACTAGAGCGGCATTAAGATCCCCGGTAACCATCCGCTTCTCCCTGCTGAGATCAAGCGGATGCTGACTGGGATTGCTTGCACCGGACGTGCCAAATCCATACTCCTGTTTCAGCTGGCGACGAACCGGCAGGATGGTCACATGATCAATTCCCCATGGTATTTTGAAACGAAGACCGGGCTGAACTTCTTTGACATACCTTCCAAACCGGAGTACCACACCTACTGAATCGCTAGGAACGGTATATACACTTGCAAGGAGTGTCCACAACATCAGGATTCCCAGAATTATGGACACAATACGACTCACCGGTGGAATTTTTATTCTGTTCCCATGATTGGGATGTTGCCATTCAGCATAATCCATAAAACCTCCTGTCTTTTATATACATATAATGTCTTAGTAACCTTATTAGAATTTGATACAACAGGACAAGTAATTCTCAACCTAATCAAATATTAAAACACCGAAAGATTTTTCGTCACAATAGAGGTATTACCTGTATTTGAAGACCATAGCGACTCTTCCCTCGGTATATATTGGCGAATCTGGTGAACGCGGCCAGAATTAACCTTCCATTCGGTCCCCGTACCTTGGTCTTCTGGCTCACATCCAGGAACGGGATTATCAACAGCACATTCCAAGTCTTTTCATCCTCACACTCGTAATGGGACTTGCCTCTTTCACAGGATAATATCCGTTTAAACACCAGAAACATATCTTTTTTAGCCAAGTATTTTTACCTATTGACAAATATCACCAGTAATTTTAAAGCCATTTGGAGTTATGGATGCCCTACCATGGGACTCTATAGTGTAATTTCAGATCAACTCGACACGAAAGGTATGAGATTATGACGCCCCTTCAGCATTTTACTCGCCGTCATTTCATGGGAACCACAGCACTTGCCGCCGGGGGAATGTTGTTTCCATGCAGAAGAAACCTTGCCGTTGAACCTGTCGTTCCTTTCTCCAATTTCCTCTCAACGGATAAGTTCTTGTATCGCCTGCAACCGTCAGGTCGTTACATCGACTCACAGCGTAATAACAAGGCATTCGGATATGCGGAAGGGATAATTTTTCTTTCGGAAGACAACGGCCATACCTGGCCACACAGCATTCCCTTTCCAGATGCCCACCGGATAAATTTCAGCCATATTCTGAAGAACGGAAACATTATTTTTACTACCGGTTCAAAGCTGTATCTCAGCTCCGACAATCTGAAAACGTACCGGCAGGTTACGGTCAAAACCGCAGACGGCACCGATTACATTCCTCACACGCCGAAAAACGAAGAAAACTGTGGTTGGTATTTCCACACGCTTTCAGGCATTAACTCTTGGGATATAAACGGCACAGAGATGCTCGTGTGGGGAAATTACTGCAACGTCATTGGTGGCGCAACTCCAGTCAATATTTATTACTCTACAGACGGCGGACAAACCGTGAAAATTGCTTATTCCTTCGGACGGAATCCCCATTTCCGGGATAACGGGTCGGCTGGCGGCAGTACCTCTGGAACATTGCTTGGAAATCCAGATAACCCGGTAATCTGCCGTCATGTGCATATCGTCTCATACAATCCGGTCGAAAATGCCTTTTACGCCTGCACGGGCGACCTGGATCGCGGCGCCGGCCATGAATGCCACTGGCTGCGCGGCGTCTACGATGCCATGAGCGACAGGTGGGACTGGAAAGTGCTGGTTTCCACAAATGCAAACACCCGGTATAAAGCAGGTGGTATTAACTTCGTTGACGGAAAGGTTTACTGGATAAGCGATGCCAACGGCCCCAAGCCGTACGACAGGGGAATTTTCAGGTGCGATCCTGCTGATATCACCAACCCCGGGAAACATACCATGCTGTTTAATCCGGAAGTCGAGTCCGGCAACATGATCATCCAGGATAATTTCATTATTGCATCACATTGCGCACCCGCATCGCCAATGGCCACAGGTTTTATTGTGTCCAATGATCTGGGAAAAACATGGGCACAATATGATCTCAAAGAGTTCGGCAGACGCTCACCTACCCGCTTTCACGAAAAAAACAGCGAAGGATGGTTCAGGGTAGATTTGCGATCCGGCTGGATCACCCATGCCGAGGTCCTCTTTATCAAACCCAAATAAGCAGGACAAAAAATATTTCTTTGCCTGTTGACAGCCTGATAGAGAAATGTTTAAATCGAACATAATTAAACATTATCAAACATTGACGTAACATGACAAATTCAAGACAGGCGCAGATACAGACACTACTGAGCAGGCACGGTGAGTGTTCCGTGGAATTCCTGGCGCGCAAGTTTGATGTCAGCGATATGACGATACGGCGCGACCTTGCCGCCCTCGAGAAAAGCGGTGGCCTTATCCGTACCCATGGCGGCGCCACCCCACGCGAGAAAGTATTGTTTGAATTCCAGTTCCTGGAAAAAACCAGAATCAACAAAACTGCTAAAACACAAATTGCAGAAGCCTCTTCACGCCTGATAAAGGACGGCCAGTCGGTAATGATGGATTCCGGCACAACCACGCTTTCCGTCGCCAGGAAACTGCACAGCCATAAGAACCTGACACTCATCACCACATCCCTCCCGATAGCAGCTGCGCTTCAATATTTCCGGGGCATCAGCGTGCTTCTGCTGGGCGGCTTCGTACGCTGCGACGCCGCAGACCTGTGCGGAGCCTTGACTGAAACCAATCTGGAAAACCTTCACGCCGATGTGACAATGATAGGAGCCGATGCCATAGACCTGAAAGGCAACATCTACAACAACTCAACCGAAGTCGCGCGCATGTTGACCAGGATGGCAGCCGCCTCCCCTGTTGTCTACGTTGTCGCCGACAGCTCAAAAATCGGCAAAACAGCCCTGATGCGGTTCGGCAATATCTCGCGCTGGAAAGGCCTGATAACCGATAACGGTATTTCAAAAAAAGATGCTTCAGCCCTGCGGCAATCCGGAGTGAACCTGATTATCGGAAACCCCGACGAGTAAATCATGTGTACGCCGGGCTGAGCGGTACAAAATCGGGAAACAGTACAATTCATAGCAGAAAAACAGCGAGGTAAATGCCATGGGTAAAATTCATATCGGTCTCAACGCAGAATTCTCACGCAGTTCCGACAAACCTTTTGAATGGGCAGTCAAAAGCGCCGCCGAAATGGGATATAAATATTTCGAGCCAATGATCCATTTCGGACGCGAACTCATGAGCGAAGCGGGATATTTCCACACCGTCTCCATGTTCGACGATCCGTGGCGCATCAAAAGTGCATGCGACAAGGCAGGACTGAAAATTTCAGGTTTGCAGGCACATGGCCCTCTCGGGCGTCCCGATGTCCACGGAGAATACATCAAGCTGGCAATCCGAGTTGCCGGCGAAATCGGCGTTCCAGTAATAAATACCGACGAAGGCATCAAGGCAAAATGGACAACAGAGGAGGAAGATTTTGTTCTTATTAAATATACACTCCAGGAGGCGGCCTTCATTGCCGAACGGCGCGGTGTAAAAATCGGAATAGAGCCACACGCCCAGTATTCACGCACACCTGATGGACTTGACCGCATATACAAACTGGTCAAATCACCGGCAATCGGCATCAACTTCGATACCGGCAACGCCTACCTCTGCGGGCATGATGTCTACAAATGGCTCAACCGTGTAGCCGGTCGGCTGGTGCATATGCACGCAAAGGACATTTCAGTAAGCCACTCAAAATCCGAGAAAGGTAAAGTCACAGGAACCCCTGTCGGCTGCGCATGCGGCGAAGGCGTTTTGGACTGGGAAAAGATCATCCACATCGTCCGCCGGAAATGTCCGCGTGACATCGTCTTCTCGGTAGAATGCGGAACACCGGATCAGGCTGCAAAGAGCCTGAAACACCTTTCAAAACTTCTGAAGAAATAGTACATGAAAGGAACAGAACCCATGAAAAGCCTGACATCATTCCAGACAAATCGCAGGCAGTTTCTCAAACAAATTACAGCCGTTGCAGGTGCAGTCTCGCTACCGCAGATCATACCGTCAGCTGTCCTTGGACAGGGTGATGCAAAAGTACCAAGCAACAAGATCACAATTGGTTGCATAGGCGTGGGAGGCATGGGCACCGGCAACATGAAAAACTTTGTCGGACTCGTGGATGATTGCAGAGTGGTGGCGGTATGCGACACATATGAAGACCGCCGCAAGAGAGCCAAGGCTTACGTAGACGAGCAATACAAGGATAAAGCTTGTACGACATACAGTGATTTTCGTGAACTGCTGGCGCGTAAGGACATTGATGCTGTAATGATTGCGCCACAGGATCACTGGCATGCGCTGGTAGCCACAGCCGCAGCTGCCGCTGGAAAAGATATGTATTGCGAGAAGCCAATGGGCATATCCGTGGAGGAAGGCAACAAGATCCTCGCGGCAGTCCGCCAGCACAAGCGCATATTCCAGGCAGGAACCTGGCAGCGTTCCCAGCGTAATTTCCGTTTTGCCTGTGAACTGGCCCGCAACGGATATGTTGGAAAGGTTCATACTGTCCAGGTCTCTGCCCCTGGACCACATTACCAGCCCAAGTATACGGGATCAATGGATCCACAGGATGTCCCTGCCGGGTTTGACTGGAAGATGTGGCGTGGGCCGGCTCCGGAAAAACCCTATAACCCGGGTCGCGTGACCTGGCCGGACTGGTATCTCATCTGGGACTACTGCGCCGGCTTCGTCTGCAACTGGGGAGTGCATCATCTCGACATAGCCAACTGGGGCTCCCCTGAACTGGGAACAGAATCGTTTGAAGTGGAATGCAAGGCTACTTACCGTAAAAAAGGTTTTACGGATAATATTGAAGGCTGGAACGCAACTTTCACCTTCGCCGGTGGCCTCAAAATGGTTTTCACAGACGAGAGCCAGCAGAAATGCGGAACGCGCTTCATTGGCGACAAAGGCTGGGTACATGTGGATCGTGGCGGGCTCTGGACCGAACCAGCTGAATTACTGAGAATAAAAATCAAGGACGAGGAACTGCACCTCCATGCGTCAAAACATCACCAGGACGATTTCCTGAGTTGTGTACGCAGCCGCAAGGACCCGGTCTCGAATGTCGACGCAACCAACGTTGCGTCATATCTAGGCCTGGTAACCGATATAGCGGGACGGCTGGAGAAAAAACTCAAATGGGATGCCAAGGAAGGCAAGTTTATCGGCAATGATGAAGCGAACAAAATGCTGACCAGGCCGATGCATAACGGCTGGAAAATCTGACTTTAAAGGTAAGTTACCAAAATCTTTCCTTCAAAAGACAGTCGAGTTTCGATGAGCAAACTCTTCAAAACAACGTTCGCGGTTCTAGCCATTGCGGCTACAGTAAATGCCGCAAATGCGCCGGAACCGCGATCTGTTGAAGAACTTAATGCCGTTCTGGCAAAAGCTGCAAAGTCAGCACCCGCCGATAGTTTAAAGGAAATCAACATCGTTCTGGTAGCAGACAAAAAAGACCATGGCTTGAATGAGCATGATTATCCATTATGGCAGGAACGCTGGGGCCGGCTTCTTGAAGGAAATCAAGCAGGCAAATCCGAGACACAGGTCAATCTT
Source organism: Lentisphaerae bacterium RIFOXYA12_FULL_48_11 (assembly GCA_001804885.1). Classification (GTDB taxonomy): domain Bacteria; phylum Verrucomicrobiota; class Kiritimatiellia; order UBA8416; family YA12-FULL-48-11; genus YA12-FULL-48-11. The sequence continues at coordinate 13,214 of MHBM01000225.1, read as the reverse complement.
TATGGTAAGGCACCAGCTGATAATGATGACAAAGCCCCTACCGGCCTGCCAAAAATCAATGTCTTGCAGGCTCAGCAATGGCCAACCGAAGAACAATGGAAATCTGCCAATCTCGTGGTGGTTTTCTGCTACATATCATGGAACGACCAGAAATTCCGCGATCTCGAAACATATCTCAGCTGCGGTGGCGGTTTTGTGATGATCCATTCGGCCACATGGACAAAGCCGTCACCATCTTCCAGGCTCGCGGCATTAACAGGTGTCGGTGGATTCACCCAATGGCGTCATGGCCAGCTTGACCTTAAAATCAACACTAATCATCCCATCTGCCTGGGTTTACCGGAGCGTATCGTTCTCACCGATGAGCCATATTGGCCTCCTTCCCCTCCGATAAATCCGGGCAGTATACAGATCCTCGCCACTTCCAATGAAAAATTGTCAAAGGATTCCGATTCAACAACACCACAGCCGATGTTCTGGATCCGCGAACAAGGCAAAGGCCGTGTCTTCGGTTGCGTTCCCGGACATTATACCTGGACATTTGATGATCCTTTTTTTCGCATTCTATTGCTTCGCGGCATGGCATGGGTTGCAGGGGAATCACCTTATCGATTTGATTCACTTGTCTTGCAGGGAGCGCGGGTCAAAAGATAAAGTAATAACCAGGAAAGAAACAGGAATATGAAGATATTTATAATCAGATCCATCGTATTTTGCCTTTTATTTTATTTGTTTATAATAATACAACCTTCCGTTGCCGGTTCACTTTCGATTGGCTGTTCATCCATCGACATCACGCCATCAAGACCTGTAGCACTGGCGGGAAATTTCAGTACACGTATTTCAAAAGAACCAGAAACCCCAATCATCGCGGCGGCACTTGCCCTCGAATCCAAAGATGGCGATAAACCTGTTCAGCAGGCTTTGATAATCTCGTGCGATCTCGTGGCAATCCGTGATGGGGTACAGGAAAAGTTCCGTAGCAAACTCCAACCCCTCCTGCCAGATATGGACATGCAGAACGTAATCCTGACCGCCACGCATACACACACGGCACCATTGACAATGGAACTGCATGAAAAACGTTATGTTTATGACCTCCCGCAGGAAGGCGTAATGATGCCTGATGATTACGTCGAGTTCCTGATTGAAAAACTTTCAACCGTCGCGGTTAATGCCTGGAAGAACCGCAAACCCGCTGGTGTCAGCTGGACACTTGGTTATGCCGTTGTTGGACAGAATCGCCGCGCTGTTTATGCCGATGGCCGTGCAAAGATGTACGGAAAATCAGATGACCCCCAGTTCCGCGGACTGGAAGGATACGAAGACCATGCAGTTGAAATGCTTTTCTTTTGGGACAACACAAAACAGCTTAAGGCCATAGCCATCAACCTGGCCTGCCCCGCCCAGGAAGTTGAAAGCGGAAGAAGAATCAATGCAGATTTTTGGCACGAGGTAAGGCAACAACTCAAATCAAAGCTGAACCAGGAAGACCTTGTCGTCCTTGGCTGGACCGGCGCTGCAGGAGATCAGTCTCCACACCTGATGTACAGAAAGACAGCCGAAGGACGCATGACAAAGGCTCGCGGCCTCACCCGCGTACAGGAAATCGGGCGTCGCATCAGTAACGCTGTCATTGATACAATTGAACCAGCCAGGGCTGATATCAGAAACAATCTGCTATTTGCCCACACTGTCCGCCAATTGCAGCTTCCTCCTCGAAAAATCCTGAAGCGTGAATATGAAGAAGCATTGAAAAATATTCCCGCACTGGAAAAGAAAACCGACAATTATTCCCGCTCCATGCTCATCCGCGAAAAAGATGTGGTCCACCGTTACGAGGATGCCCAAAAGATTCCTCCTTACAACATGGAACTTCACGTCCTGCGGATAGGTGATATCGCCATTGCAACCAATCCGTTTGAACTTTTTATTGATTACGGTACACAGATAAAAGCGCGCAGCCAGGCGGTACAAACCTTCATTATCCAGCATGCCTGTAATGCGGGTTTATACCTGCCAACACCGAGAGCAATCGAAGGTGGTCATTACAGCGGGTGGCCGCACACTAACATCGCCGGTCCGGAGGGCGGGCAGGTTCTGGTCGAAGAAACAGTGAAATCAATAAATGAATTATTCAAACAATAACACGGAGTAAACCCATGAAAATATCAGGAACAAACCGAATCCCACGCAGAAGTTTTCTCAAGCATCTAACGCTGGCTGCCGGAGCTATCAGCCTTCCACAGGTCATACCTTCATCAGTACTGGGAAAAGACGGCGCAACGGCGCCGAGCAACAAGGTAACGCTGGGCTGCATAGGTATTGGAATCCAGGGAACTGGGAATTTGCGGACATTCCAGGGCAACACTGAATGCGTCCAGATTGTAGCTGTCTGCGACGTGCATGAAGCCCAGCGGGCGAAGGGCAAAAAAATCGTGGACGAAACATATGGGAACAATTCATGTGCGGAGTATAAGGATTTCAGGGAACTAATGGCCCGAAAGGACATAGACGCCGTACAAATCACCGCGCCTGATCACTGGCATCCCCTGATGGCAATTGAGGCGGCCCGGCAGAAGAAACACATGTACTGCGAGAAACCCATGGGCTGGAGTTTCCGTGCGGCACAGGCTGTCCGGAAGGCTGTAAAGGATAACAATGTCGTATTCCAATTTGGGACCCAGCAGCGATCCGGCATTTACTTCCGAAAGGCGTGCGAACTTGTACGCAACGGTAGAATAGGCAAACTTCAAACCATCCTTGTCGGTGTGCCAGGCAGCTGGACATGCCCAATACAGCCAACAGAGCCTGTACCGAAGGAACTTGATTATGAAATGTGGCTCGGTCCAGCACCAATGGCGCCCTATTGTTACCAGCGGTGCAGACCATGGACAAAAAACGAAGGTGGATTCGGCGGATACAGCATCTGGTACTGTATCTTGGATTACTGCATGGGAATGATTGGCAACTGGGGCGTTCACCACCTCGACATCGCGCAATGGGGAAACGGTTCTGACCTGTCCTGCCCTGTCACCATAGAAGGAAAAGGTGAGTTTCCCAGAGAAATGCTGACTAACGCCGCCACAAAATGGCAGGTGGAAAATACCTACGCAAATGGCGTCAAGCTAATCCACATGGATGACGGCACCAGCAGAAAGCATCCCATGCAGCAGGAAGGACACGGCCATGGCGTCATGTTTATCGGCGAAAAGGGCTGGGTACATGCGGATCGCAGCAAACTTGATTCAAACCCGAAATCTCTGATAAGAGAAACCATCGGCGAGAAAGAGATCCACCTTTTCAAGAGCAATAATCATCACCTCAACTTCATTGAAGCTGTACAAGGAAAGACCCAGCCGGCGGCGCCAATTGACATTGCCTTCCAGTCGGACACCATCTGCAATCTCCAGCAGATCGCCATCCTGACCGGACGCAAACTGCAATGGGATCCGGCCGGCGAGAAATTTGTAAACGACGACGAAGCAAACAAATTGCTTGATCGTCCGATGCGCGCACCATGGAAAATATAAGGAAAACTGCCATGAATATATATTCACACCGAATTAAACTGTCTCTATGTCTGTTTACACTTGCGATAGCCGGAATACTGCATGCGGAAAATGCCGGCACGCTGTTCATCGGGTGCTCAACAATTGACATTACACCCTCAGAACCAATCGCCCTTGCCGGCCAGTTCAACATGCGCATTTCCAAGGGAGTGGACAATCCCATTACAGCCACCGCACTGGCCGTCGAAAGACGTACAGGGAATCAAACGTCGGATTATGCCGTATTTGTTTCATGCGATCTGGTGGTTTTCCGTCCAACGGTAATTGAGCCTTTGCGAAAGATTCTCGGCCGGAAAATACAGAATTTTAACCCCAAGAAGGTAATACTGACTGCAACACACACGCACACCTCCGCAGTACTCGAGGAAGGCGTATATGACATTCCCGAAAAAGATGTTATGAAACCGTCAAAGTACGCTGAATTCCTGGCCGAAAAACTGGCAGAAATCGTTACTCGCGCATGGGAGCAACGTCAACCTGGTGGTGTCAGCTGGGTGCTGGGACACGCGGTGGTCGGCCACAACCGGCGCGCTGTCTATGCCGACGGCACGGCAAAAATGTATGGATCAACCAATGACGGCAAATTTCGCGGCATTGAAGGCGGAGAGGACCATGGCATCGAAATGCTTTTCTTCTGGGACAAGGACAATAAACCGCTCGCCGTGTGCATAAACGTCGAATGCCCGTCACAGGAGGTAGAAGGCCGGTCCACCATCAATGCTGATTTCTGGCACGATGTCAGGACACAGATACACAAGGATATCTCAGCTGACCTGTGTGTGCTGGGCTGGCCAGGCGCCTGCGGGGATATTTCTCCACACCGGATGTACCGCAAGGCTGCAGAGGAACGAATGCTCAAACTGCGGGGCCTGACATATACCCAGGAAATCGGACGCCGCACTACTACCGCTGTAAAGGATGTTTACGAACTGGCCAGGAATGATATCCGCACGAACGTTCCCCTTAACCATGCAGTCAAAGATCTCTCACTGCCAGTCCGCAAAGTGACCGAAAAGGAACTTGCCGAGGCAAAAAGTCAGATTGAAGCGCTTGAAAAGAAAGGTGACAAGAGCCGCAAGACAGCCTGGCACAAAAAGACAATAGACCGATACGAGTCCCAGGAAAAAGAATCGACATTCCCGATTGAAATGCACGTGCTACGGATAGGTGATATTGCAATCGCCACCAATCCTTTCGAATTGTTCCATGATTATGGCGTGCAGATGCAAGCCCGAAGCAAAGCTGTGCAGACGTTTGTAATCGAACTGACCGATGGATGGGGCGGCTACCTTGCCACCCCGCGGGCAATTGCCGGTGGCGGCTACAGTGCAGTTATCGAAAGCAACCGGGTCGGGCCCGAAGGCGGCCAGATCCTGGTGGAAGAAACAGTTCAAACAATCAACGATTTTTTCAAGTAACTAACGGGAGATGACGATGCACGGAAGAATTCTCTTATACTTTCTGGTCTTTTTAACAGCATGTTCATTAAATGCCACGGCTGCACCAAAAGCCCTGAAAGCCGGCGCACATGCAATTGACATCACACCCACAAACTTCCCCGTGATTGTAAATGGCGGCTTTCTTTCAAAGACAGCCGACAAGGTACACGATAAATTACATGCGCGCTGTCTTGTACTGGACGACGGAAAAACAAGGATCGGAATGTGCGTCATGGATTCCTGCCTTATCCCGCGTGAGCTTACAGACGAGGCAAAGAAGCTGATAAACCGCGAAACAGGCCTTCCAGCTGATCGAATCATGATTTCTACAACCCACACGCATTCCGCGCCATCACTCATGACGTGCCTTGGAACTGATGCAGATCCTCACTACCCTGCCTTTCTTCTTCCAAAAATTGCCGAAGGCTTCAAACGCGCGATTGAAAATCTGGCACCGGCGCGCGTTGGCTGGACTGTTGTGCAGGCGCCCGAACACACACATTGCCGCGTCTGGATCAGGCGTCCAGACAAGATGATCACGGACCCGTTCGGCGAGAAGACTGTAAGGGCCAACATGCATCCCGGCCATCAGAATCCCGACTGCATAGGCCCTGAAGGGCCGGTGGATACCGGCCTGACATTACTGTCCATCCAGGGACTTAACAACCAGCCAATAGCGCTTCTCTCCAATTATTCAATGCATTACTTCGGTGCTCCGGCAATATCCGCAGACTATTACGGTCGCTTTGCGGCAAAGATCGAACAGTTGATGGGAGTGACCAATCAGACACCAGCATTTGTAGGAATAATGTCGCAGGGAACAAGCGGCGACCTGCACTGGATGGATTACAGCCAGCCGAAGAAACAGGTCGGCATTGATGCATACGCCGGAGAACTTGCAAACATGGCTTTTGAAGCCTCAAAACAGATTACATACAAGGACCGGGTATCGCTGGCGATGATTGAACAGGAAATAAAACTCGGCGTTCGCCTGCCTGATGAACAACGCCTTGCCTGGGCGCGTTCCACGGTTGAAAAAATGAATGGCGCTGCACCAAAGACAATTCCCGAAGTTTATGCCAGGGAACAAATCTGGCTTCACGACCACCCTGTCCGTAATATCAAGCTTCAGACCATAAGGATTGGTGATCTCGGGATTGCCATAATGCCGACCGAAACATTTTCTATCATCGGTCTGAAACTCAAACTCCAGAGTCCGCTCCAGCCGACAATGAATATCGAGTTGGCCAATGGAGAAGAAGGCTACATCATGCCGCCGGAACTTTTTCCTCTTGGCGGTTACAACACGTGGGCATGCCGCTCAGCCGGCCTTGAAACCAACGCAGAGCCGAAGATTGTCGGGACTCTCCTGGAAATGCTGGAGAATGTCTCAGGTAAAAAACGGCAGAAAATCACCGATACGCACGGAAACTATGCGAAAACCGTGCTGGGCGACAAACCAATCGCCTACTGGCGAATGAATGAAATTCAAGGACCGGTGCTTGACGCTACTAAACGTCGTATCCCTGCCGTTTATGAGGCAGGTGTTGTGTTTTATCTTGATGGACCGGCATCTCCGGCTTTCTCGGGAAAAGACATTATTAACCGCGCGGCGCATTTTGCCGGCGGCCGGATGATTGTAGCTCCAAAACATTCTTCTGATAAATACAGCATCGAACTCTGGTTCTGGAACGGATTGCCGTCCGACGCCCGCGATGTCACCGGCAACCTGTTCGCCTGCGGGGACCGTTTGTCAATCGGCGGCAAGAGCAGTTCCTCCGGGCGGTTGATACTATCCGCCACCAACGGCGAGAAATTGACAGGGCAAACAGAAGTACCACTGAAAAAATGGAATCATCTCGTTCTGGCGCGAGAAGACAGGAAAGTGACCGTATACCTTAATGGCTCTGTCGAAATTTCCGGCGAGATCATGCCACCTGAAGCATCTGACTGTGACAAAGTATTCATAGGCGGAGATAGCGGTAACAATGCCAATTTCGAGGGCAAGCTGGATGAGGTCGCGATCTACAAACAGGCGTTAAAAGCCTCCGAAGTCTCAGCCCACTTCAAAGCCAGCGGCATGTAATCATCAGCGTTTCTCCGCCGTAATGTATTTCAGAATAGTGCGCGCAAGATCATGACCGAATGCCCGCGCCGTTGCGGCATTCACTTCCGCCCCTTGCGTATTTGCGTACGGAATTTCTATTCCGGACGCAAATCTTATACCCGGGATTTCCCGCATCCATGAGGCACAATTCTTCCCCTGTTTATAATTACCACCGGTGTTCCACCCTTTCCCAAAAGGCAGATTGCCTGATGCCCTGTATGGTAGAGAACCTGTAATCCCCGCCTCCAGCATGCTTGAGAAATCCATTACCCGCTCCCATATGACAGAATCCGATCCGCCGACAAAATAAATATGTTCATTGTAGTCACCCCGGATATACGGACAATGCATATCCATGGCAAACATAAGCTTTCCTTTTCCCCAGACTGGAACCTTCTCCATGATAGCAGTCACTTCGGCATGTATGCTCTTTTCGTTGTAATCGCGGTTATGATCGTGAGGTTGCCGGTTCTTACCCTGGTCGCCTTCCTCCACGCCGTCCTTATCTACAAATGGGATTATCATTACCTCGACCTGCTCACGCCATACTTTTCCGTCCGCCGAATCGGCAAGGATCTCCTCCATTACACCTTCCAATGTATAGCTGGGTACAGACTCGCATGCATGGTGACGCGCGGTCAACAGAACCCTGTATTTCGGATCACCGGTCAACTTTCCCAGGCGCAGATATTCCACCTTTCGGCCCTTGTCCGTCTTGCACAATTCTTCAATCATCACGGCATTGTTTCCTCGGTAGCGCTCAAGAAAGCGGTTGAAGTCTGCCTCCAAGTATGGAATTTCATAACTGAAGCGTACCTCCTGATCATCAGTAAACTTGTGGCTGAATTCCCATGCTTTCTGGCCACTAACCTGTCGCACCGCACCGGCACCCATCCACCGCCATTTGATACCGCAATCCGTACTCATAGCCGGACCTCGTACTCCGATCGGATTCTGGTTGGTAAAACAGAACGTCAGGGTCCGGCCTGCTGCGCCGGTAACACGGAAATTCCAGTAGAACCACCATCCTCGCGTATCGCGCAGCTCAGGCTTTATGAAAAATGTATCGCCGTCCCTTTTCTCGACAATAATATTGCCCCCGGGATAACCTGTATCAATCTTGACATCGCTGGCCATCATCCAAAAAGGAAACAACCATCCTGCCATGGTTGACACAATGATCTTATTTATGGTTTGAATAGAGTTCATACCAGCTCCTTTTCAACAGATTATTACGTCTTCTGATTTCCATGATTTCTTTATCAAGGTACCCAAAATACGCGGTTTTGTCCGTTAATATCTTCATCTGTATGAGTTTATGCAGGACATTCTATTCAGCAAAAAAAGAATACGGAACTTCTTATGATGAAATTGCAGCATTGATCGAAACAGCAAATAAATATATCATTTTATTTACGGGAGGAAACATGAAGACAAAGAAACGAAAAATTATAAACTCCAACAAACCTTTGGCAATCTGCGTCAACCCGGAGAACAACGTAAACTCCATCAAGAAAGATATACTCGAAGAACTTTTCTGCAGCCAGGCAAAATTTCCCGAAGTTGCAACAAAACATGATTTTTACATGGCCCTTGCCTTCGCAGTACGTTATCGACTGCTTCGCCGCTGGATACAAACAGCACACACATATTTTGAGAAAGAAAGCCGTACCGTGGTTTATCTTTCGGCAGAATACCTTCTTGGCCCACTGCTAGGAAGCAACCTTATCAACCTCGGCATCTATGATCAGGCAAGAAAGGCAGTTGACCAGCTTGGACTTTCCATGGACGAACTGATGGAACAGGAAGAGGAACCTGGTCTCGGCAATGGGGGTCTTGGACGTCTCGCAGCATGTTTCATGGATTCTCTGGCAACACTGGAAATTCCAACTATTGGTTACGGAATCCGTTATGAATACGGTATTTTCGACCAGGAAATTCACGATGGGTGGCAGGTCGAAGTAACAGACAAGTGGCTACACGATGGAAACCCGTGGGAAATCCCCCACCCCGAAATCCAGTACTGCGTCAACTTCGGCGGAAACACAGAAACCTATACAGACGAAAAAGGCAACAGGTGTGTCAGATGGATTCCCCGCAACAAGATAATGGGTACACCATATGATACCCCGATTCTGGGCTACTCGGTAAAAACAGCCAATATGCTCAGGCTCTGGAAAGCAGATGCTATTGAATCGCTCAATCTGCAGGCATTCAATCTCGGCGACTACTACCGGGCCGTGGAAGAAAAAGTGTCATCCGAGAACATCAGCAGGATACTCTATCCCAATGACCAGACAACGGTAGGCAGAGAACTCCGCCTGCAGCAGGAATACTTCTTTGTGTCATGCTCGTTACAAGACATGATACGAATTCATCTCCAGCGTGAGAAAACCCTGGATAAATTCCACGAGAAATATACCTGTCAGCTTAATGACACACATCCGGCCATCAGCATAGCCGAACTTATGAGGCTGCTGGTAGACATTCATGGAATGGAATGGGACAAGGCCTGGCACATAACCAGCAATACCTTCTCATACACCAACCACACTCTTCTACCTGAAGCACTGGAGAAATGGCCGCTTTCAATCTTCCAGAAACTCCTGCCCAGACACATAGAAATAATTTATGAAATAAACAGCCGGTTTCTTGAACAGGCCCGAACACGATACCCTGGCGACGATGGCAGAATATCCAGGCTTTCACTTATAGAAGAAGGACCGGAGAAACAAGTGCGAATGGCAAATCTTGCCTGTGTTGGGAGCATGAAAATCAACGGCGTTGCCGAACTGCACTCAAGATTGTTGAAAGAAACCATATTGAAGGATTTCAACGATCTCTGGCCGGAAAAGTTCAATAACAAGACAAACGGCGTAACACCGCGACGGTTCATGGTTCTTTCAAATCCATCACTATCAAAACTGATTTCATCAACAATCGGGGACGAGTGGATAATAAATACCACAAAACTCGGGAAACTTGCCAAGTTGGCTTTTGACAGAAATTTCCAGAACAGTTGGCGAAAAGCAAAGCAGGATAACAAGAACAGGTTTGGAAATTTCATCAAGGCAACAACTGGAATCACGGTTGACGAAAAGTCCTTATTCGATATTCAAGTAAAGAGAATACACGAATACAAGAGACAGCACCTTAACATCCTGCATGTAATAACCATGTACAACAGAATAAAACAGGTTCCTACCAAAGATTATGTTCCCCGCACATTTATTTTCGGGGGTAAGGCCGCGCCTGGTTATTACATGGCAAAACTCATCATTAAGCTGATCAATTCCGTCGCTGAAGTGATTAATAACGATAAACAAGTGAACGATCTGATAAAGGTTGTTTTTCTTCCAGATTTCAACGTAAAGAATGCCCAGCGCATTTATCCTGCCGCCGATCTCTCAGAGCAGATATCCACAGCAGGAATGGAGGCTTCAGGCACAGGCAACATGAAGTTTTCAATGAACGGCGCACTTACCATTGGCACCCTAGATGGTGCCAACGTGGAAATACGAGAAGAAGTCGGAAGTGATAACTTCTTCCTGTTCGGCCTTGAGACCGAAGAGGTCGCAAAGCGCAAGTCGGACGGATACCGGCCATCTGAAATCTGCAATAACAACCCCGAATTGCGTGAGATCATGGACCAACTTTCATACGGGATGTTTTCGAAAGGTGATACTGACCTTTTCAGGCCTCTCATAAGGGAACTCATGAATTCCGACAGGTATATGTTGTTCGCAGATTACGCATCGTATCTTGAATGCCAGGACCGGGTTAGTTATTCCTACAGGAACATTCCCTTATGGACCCGCATGTCTATCCTAAACGTGGCCCGGATGGGCAAGTTCTCTTCCGACCGCGCGATCAGGGAATACTGCGAAGATATCTGGAAAGTAAAACCTGTCCGGATCACAATGCCGGGTAAATAAGAACGGTTATCAGGTTTCTTTTCTTACGATAAGGATTTCTGCAAGACCGAACATCAGAAGCTTGGAGCGAAGCGGCTCCAGCCCGCGCTGGCGCATCATTTCTTTTACCTTGTTTCTATCGGGAAAGGCTTTAAGGCTTTCTCCCACATACACACAAACTTCCGGCCGCCAATGGAACAGCCAGCCAATTACCCTCCCCCATGTTGCCATAACCCAGCAACTTATTATGTCAAATGGCCAATACCTGGGTTTGGAGAATTCGAGAAAAGCAGCCACCCCTCTCGGCTTGAGAATACGGCAGATTTCAGCCAGACATTGTTCCAGGTCAGGAGCATTGCGGATTGCATAACCGGCCGTAAGGATATCAACAGAACCATCCTGAATTCCTAATCTGCACATGTCCTGTTGGACAAAGGAAACGCCATCCGCTGCCAGTCTTGCCTGTGCGATCACGAGCATGGGCATAACAAGATCGACACCAACAATGTTTGACTGATTATACTTAACTGCAAGGAAATGAATGACATCGCCCGTTCCACAGGCAATATCAACACATACAGGAGAGGGCATATCCGGAAGCATTGCAACCATCTTCTTTTTCCAAAAATGGTCGCGCCACAATGACATTAATGGAGTAAATGCGTCGTAGTCTTGCGCAAGCCCGGAAAATAATTCACTGTTGAGCCGCTTCTTGCCGTCAGAATCAGCCAGAGACTTCCTGACTGCAAAATTGAGATCCCTGGACACATCACTCCTTCGTCCTGGCACTTCATGTTTCCCGGTTATCTACCGGCTCTTCTCGTATGCCTTTGTCGTAGTGTGATATTTGACTATCATGTTCGGGACTTCCCACGCCGGCATTTTTCCTTCTGCAAGAAATTCCAAGTACCTTTTCGCCACCTCTGCGAAGTGGGCTTCGTGACCAACCTTGTATTTATCGGGAATAATGATTTCCCATATCTTGTCAGCCTTTTTCACATCAACCCCTGGAAAATCCTTGTTCAGCTTATTGATGCCAGCCTTTAAGATTTTCTCAAACTCTTCATCGGGCACAGTTGATTTTTTCTCAACGTAAAGGGTTGGCTTATAGTTCTGTTCCTTGCCCTGGCAGATCACCAGATCAGCCTTACTGCCGCGCATGATGGAATAGTGAGTATCCAGAGTTCCAGGCGGCGCTTCAAAATTCCATATCACCGAAGCCTTTGCGTACACGCCTTTGAGCTTGTACGTGAATTCACCGTTGCCATACACATTCAGAACGTTATCCGTACCAACATCCTTCTTAAGGTAATCAGGATAATTCTCAAGAAGTGTCGCCTTCTTGAACTGGTCGGGTGTGATCTTCGTTATCCAGCGTTTCGCGGAAACCATCTCAACATCTTTCTCTACATCAAGCGTCTGCCCGGGAAAGCACTCCCACTGGATCAGGTCAACAAGATGAGTTGTCACATCAACGATAGCCTCGCCCTGCTGAGTAACGTCAAAAAACCACGCAGGCCTTTTCAACGGCTTTCCAGAAACCTCTTTGAAAAAGTGATGAACACTTTCCTTGGTAACCGCAGGCTGCTCAGCCGTTCCCTTTTCCTGTTCTCCAAAGATATCAGACAGAAGAGAGAGTTCTTTCTGCAGCATGGTCGTTATTTCGCTTCGTTCGGTCATGATATCATACAGAAACAATCCCTTCCCCTGTGCCAGCGCAAATGCTTTCTTGAGCAAAACGAAATCATCCGGCGTTATTGCCATCGGCTTATCAGCAAGCACATTCAGGCCCGCTTCAATGCAAGCCATTATATATTTTGTCTTTTTCGCATTGTTTCCGGAAATGACCACCACATTACCCGGCTTTTCCTTTATCATCTTCTCCAGGAAATCAGGACCGGCATAGACCTTCTCCTGCCATTTTGTGGGATTTTCCGCCCTGGTGTTGTAACTCTCTATGCGCTTTAAATGTTCCTGGAGTTCGGCGCCTTCCGGCGCATAGACATACACAACTGGATCGACCTGGTCATACATGAATTTCTGGACCAGGCTCGCATGGAAATGACCAGGATCAAGCGTCATCAGCTTCACTTTGTCTTTCACCACACGATTTCCCACGGGGTTAGCCTTTTTTTCAGCTTGTTTCTCAGCCTTCTTTTCACCACCACATCCGGCGGCAAAT
>MHBM01000224.1 GCA_001804885.1 Lentisphaerae bacterium RIFOXYA12_FULL_48_11 | reverse complement strand
CACGTGAACACAAGGTTGCAACCCAAATGGGCAATCAGGGACAGGCATCGGAGGAAACCCGCCGGCTCTGTGAATTTATCTGGTCAGGAGCTATTGGCCCGGTGCGCGAGGTCCATATATGGACCGACAGAGCATCCAAAGGACTCTTCGAAGAATATTGGCCGCAGGGTATTCCGCGTCCCACGGAGACGCCGCCTGTACCTGAGACGCTTGACTGGGATCTCTGGGTTGGCCCCGCACCGTTACGCCCCTATCATCCAGCTTACCTGCCTTTTAAATGGCGCGGCTGGTGGGATTTCGGAACCGGTGCATTAGGGGATATCGGATGTCATACCTTTGACGCGGTTTTCAGGGCTTTGAAGCTGGGTCATCCTTTAAGCGTATCGGCCTCCTCGACGAGAGTTAATGATGAGACTTATCCGCTTGCTTCAATGGTGAATTATCGTTTCCCTGCCCGCGGTGATATGCCACCAGTAGATTTCACCTGGTATGACGGCGGATTGAGACCTCCACGTCCTGCGGAATTGGAGGATGGCAGGGAAATGGGAGCAAATGGCCGGCTACTCATTGGTGATAATGGGAAGATTCTGGGGAACCGACTCATTCCAGAATCCAAGCAACAGGCATCTGAACAAGTGCCCAAAACCCTTCCACGTTCGATCGGACATCACAAGGAATGGATCGAAGCCTGTAAAGGTGGCAAACCGGCTGGGTCAAATTTCGATTGGGCCGGCCCGCTTGCTGAAGTCGTCCTGCTGGGTAACGTTGCCCTGCGCACAAGTCTCAGGGAGCAGCTCACCAAAACACGCCTCAATTGGGACGGCCAAAATATGAGATTTACGAACATGGAGGAAGCAAACAAGTACCTTCGCCGTGAATATCGACAGGGATGGAGCTTGTAGCAAAGTTCCCAATCGACAAGCCGCGTGACGTCCTGCCAAAAAGCAGCATGTTTCTTGCGTAAATGACAGAATATAAAACCTGCCTGGCATTATAAGTGTTTTCATTGACGGGGACCATGACCCCTCAATGTTACCAACACTGCTGTCCAAAAAAAGCCTGTTTTGTCTGTTGATAAAAAGATCTAATGCGTGACCGCCTTATCAGCGATTTGCAGCACGCCATAGAGCAGACGTACAGCCTCAGCACGGGTAAGTGTTGGTGAAGCAGAATCTTTCTCAATGAGACTTGCATTTGCGGGTAAACCAAGAGCTTTCAACCAACGGTACAGAACAGAACGCTCACAGGTTAAATCAGGCTGAAATACTGCCTGTTGTTGATCACAATCGCCCAAGGCAATCATGGCTTCGATGGCCGCGCGGTCCGGATCGTTTACGGGAACATCGGCAAAGCGAGGCGGTAAGGAGGAGTGCCATTCTTTCGCCTCTGGCAAAGACCGATACAATCGTGCCAGAACTCGCGCGAGTTCACGGCGTGTCATGATTTTGTCCGGATCAAAAAAGACACTTTCGGCATCGGCTGGCCAGATGCCACGAACTGCAAGCATGTTCGCAGCTTCGAAATGCATAGCCTCGGGAGGCATGTCCTGCCAAGGCCAGAGCAACACGCCGGGACCTCCGCAACCACGCACCAGGCGGCACTGAACCTCACGATAACGCACAGGCGAAGCGGCAACTTCGCGCGGCTGAATGCCGTCGCGAAGACAGAGCCAGGCAACGGTAGCGCTCGCTTGTCCGACCTGCATCATCTGCCCGTGCAAACGCAGCGCTGCCTGCACAACACTGCTCACACCGATATTTTTCGATGCACCAAGCAGGCCATCGCGCTCAACAGGCACAAGACCTCGCAAAGGAAACATTGCACGATCTGTATTCGTATGCCAGTTGCGGCTGGCTGTATGGACACGCCTCCACGGACCATCGCGGCGACCCGTAATATACGTTCTTCGCGTGGGATGAAAATCGATATGGAACTGAAATCCAAAAACAGCATCGCCGGGCATCATCTTGGCCCAACGCGGTTCATGCGTGTCAGCGCGAATGTCCTGTTCGCGGAGCATGTAAAGCGCCTCCAGTCGCAGGCCTTCACGCACGTAGGGTTTCGGCGGAAGATGGTCTGGCGTCCCAAACTCATCCGACAACTCCATATAGCGAAAGCTTTGCGGATAGTCGCCGTTTTTTTCATGAACCCTGGTTTGAAGATGATAAAGAAGACCAAGCGAATGTTGCCTGGCATCGTCAAAAATGATTCCTCGCTGTGCTGGCGTCATATCAACAATGTTCTTACGCGATGACCCTGGTTCCGACGCTTCAAGCGCATCCACGACTCGCTTCGGCAACTGGCAAAGCGGATAGTCCTGTTCCGTCCAGATAAGCTGGGTCTTTTCCCTGCCTGGCGGAAAGCCGAAATGCCAGCGATCCACGAGCCGCCTCTGGGTATAGATGCTCAAATCAGGCTGCGAATAAATCCCTGCAGCCATGTTGCTATCCACCCAGGCACGACCTGGATTGACAAAAGTACGCTCATCATATGTGGGAGGCTTTGGAATGGTGACGTCGCGGCCAGCTTCCTTAAGCGTGATCGCCCAAGTAATAGGATTCATTTCCTGATGCCCTTCGTCATCAAGAGTCTCCGGTGCACTTGGCTCACCAAAACGTGAACGCAGGTCCGGCCCGGCGCTGTATTTTGCGCCACTGAGCCGGATCACATCGCCCCAGTCTGATGAATCCACCGTCAGCCGCGCCTGTACAGTAATTAACTCATCGCACTTCTCAACCCGCTCAAATACAACGCCGATCACGCGATTGCCATCCAGGTTCACCTTGACCGGGTACAGGCCGCGGAGCAGCTGGATTTGCCCGCTCCCTTTCTCCGTATAAGGTAACAGCAGATTCTCAAATAGTCTGGCCGCTGCCGCCGGCTCAATGGTTTCGGTGGCGGACCAGCAGTTTCCAGGCGCTGCGACACCGTAAGTCAGACTGTTGTATGCACGGATACGCTCGATCATTTCGAGAAACAGGCCAGACCGTGGGAAATTCGCCGACTTGCCGCGAACCGTGGTACGCTCATCCACCGGCCCTACTCCTTCCGAACTGAACTGGCCACCGAGCCATTGAATATCGTTGATCAGCACGATGCGCTTCACCCCAAGTCGCGCCGCCTGCACTGCCGCCGCACACGCAGACTCATTGCCTCCAACGATTAGCAAGTCTGTGTCGATAGTCGCCGCTCTGGATTGGCTGCAAAGAATGCCAAAAGTCACAATTAGCAGAAAGATTCTTTTCATATGAAATTCAAACGGAGTGGTTAGTTGAAATTGCTTTCTCGACATGGATGAAAACCATACCCATTCCTGCCATTAATTCGCAACAATGGCCGGATAAGAACAGAAGTTTGAACAAACGTCAAGGTGGGTTATTTGGCAATCCAACAACAGGTATTGCAGAAATCTAGAAAAGGTCGATGCATCTTACCCGAAACGGTTTGATTTTATAGAAGGTTCTACTGTAATAGTACGACAACACCTGTAAAAGCCGGAGGAGAAATGAAAAGACGGGATTTTGTCAAGAGCGTTGGCGGTACCGCGGGTCTATTTATGGCACATCGTATATCGAATACATTTGCCGGTGCTGCAAAGCCGGCGGAGGAAAAGGACAATCCGACACCCAAACGAAAAGAAGAAATACGAACGATAAAACTCGGCATCATCCAGGTTACAGCGGACTATTCGTGGACGGTAGAACGGTGCCACGAAGAATTATATGAACTTACAGAGGCATGCCTTAAAGAGGGCGCGGACCTTGTCGTCATGCCTGAAGCTTATCAATATATTGGCGTCAAGAAATCAATGTCGCGGGAGGAA
Organism: Lentisphaerae bacterium RIFOXYA12_FULL_48_11; assembly: GCA_001804885.1. GTDB lineage: Bacteria > Verrucomicrobiota > Kiritimatiellia > UBA8416 > YA12-FULL-48-11 > YA12-FULL-48-11. Next base: position 29,597 of record MHBM01000224.1, on the reverse strand, counting down.
CTTGTCCGGAAGCATGTCAAAGCACATCTTGCGCATTGTGCGGAACTTGCGAAAAAATATAAATCGTACATTGTGCCGTGGGATTACGATGTCGACAGCGCCGGGAAAACATATAACGCTTCATTTGTCTATGATCGCGATGGAAAGCATGTCGGAACCTACCATAAAGTTCAGCCGACATACGGTGAACTTGCAGACGGAATCACGCCGGGAAGTGATTTCCCGGTATTTGACTGTGACTTTGGCAAACTCGGCATCATCATATGCTTTGACAACTACTTCCCTGAATCTACACGTATCCTCGGTCTTCGAGGTGCAGATATTGTTCTTTATCCGCTCTACGGCGATACGCTTGCGGAGGAATGGGAATTTAAACTGCGTACACGCGCCTGTGACAATGGCATATATGTCGTGCCTTCCACGCTTTCATTAAGCCGCGGCATCACCTTTTCCGGTATTGTCAATCCGGCAGGCAAGGTTATTTATCGTTCGGAAAGACAACATACTCATGCGGTTATTGAAGTAGCACTTGGAGTACCAAGGATGACCAACACTTCTGCACGCGAAGGATGCTCAGAAGACATTAAAAACTTTCTTTTCAAATCGCGCAATCCCGCAGCATATGGAGATATCACGAAACATTCACAAACCCCCAAGTGGAAAGACATTCTCAAGTGGAAAGAAGAGATAAAGGAATTGTAGCCTGCAATTCCTGAGATAACTCAGATAAAGTTCTCCTTGGCAGAACACATGACATCTTGCCCGAAAAGGCTGGATCAGCACAACCAAGCCATGGTAGCCCGCCATCTCGATCCACTGAAGCATCTGGACGAAGGCAAGTGATTGCGTAAAAAGCAGTATTTTTCTTGCGCAATCGGCAACATGCAAAATCAGTCTCCTGCTAGATTGGCTGCACGACTGACCAGGTGCGACTACCTGAATAATGACAACAGCTGTCAACTTGTCCGCATACTTAAGGAGATTGAATACCATGAATAGACGTTCATTCCTCGCTGCATCAGCCGCAACATCCCTCACCGCTTTTCTTCCGCAACGAACCTGGGGTCAAACACCAGTCTCTTTCAACGGAAAACTCCAGCATGCGTGCATCGGCATAGGTGGCATGGGTGGAGCCGATCTTTCCAACTTTAAGTCGCACGAAAAAACACAAATAGTGGCAATCTGCGATGTTGATAAAGACCGATTGATAAAGGCTGCCGCCGAAATCCCCGGCGTTCGGACTTACACGGATTGGCGCGAATTGCTGGCCAAGGAAGGGGACAAGATCGACTCGGTCAACATTGCAGTTCCAGACCATATGCACACCATCATCGCAACCAACGCCATGCGTGCAGGAAAACATGTCTATTGCCAGAAACCGCTCTGCCACGATATGGCTGAATGCCGCCTCCTGCGGGACACTGCAAAAGAAAAGGAAGTCATCACTCAGCTCGGAATCCAGTTTTCCGCAGGCTTGGGCGATCGCATGACTGTCCAGATGCTTAAGGATAATATTATCGGTACAATTGAACACATCTACCTGTTTTCCAACCGCGAAGGCATCTCGCGCATAGAAGTTACGCGCCCGAAGGAAGCAGATCCCGTACCCCCCTCTCTCGACTGGGATCTCTGGCTGGGAACCGCACCGTACCGCCCATATGCCAATAAAATCTACCATCCGCTCATATGGCGCATCTGGCAGGATTTCGGTTCAGCCTGGATCGGCGATATCGGTTGCCACCTTCACAGTTCGTCATGGAAGGGAATCGGGCTGACTGTGCCAATCTCGGTCAAGGCCGAGGTTCAGGAGTCATGGAAAAACACCCCCGCCCGTTTCAAAGACACCTGGCCCCAGGGCGCACACATCACATGGACATATCCAGGCAACGAAAAGACCGGAGGCAAACCGCTGACCGTGGACTGGTACGATGGCATGGCCGGGAAAGCCGCCGCAAACCTGCTTCCGCCGCCCGAGATTTACGATCTGGCCAAGGAACTCGGTTTAAAGAATTTGTTCATGGAGGGTTCTGTAGTCGCCGGTTCCGAAGGATGGATTCTGCTGCACCATTCAGCCACCCCCCGACTGGTTATGCGCAACAAGTCAGCAACCAAACCTGCTATGCCGAAATTAGCAGCGTGTCCGAGCCATTACCATGAATTCCTGAACTCCTGCCTGGAAAGGAAAAAATCGAGCGCTGACTTTTCTATTATTGCGCCGATGGTCGAAGCTATCCTGCTCGGTAATATAGCGGAACGTGTTCCGGACACCCTCCTCAACTGGGATGCACCAAACATGCAAATCACGAATGTGCCAGCGGCAAATAAGTATCTTCTCCGCACTTACCGGAAAGGCTGGGAACTCCCGGGGCTCGCATGAAGATCATGCGGATTGAGACTCTTCCAGGGATCAGGGTATAACCGGCTCAGCGTTCCAGACTTTGATATCGTCGAACCAGCCGTCCTTGCCGGCAACGCCAAGTTCAATCTTGGATTTAGTGGCATGCCCTATGCCGGATGATTTGAGCCAGGCTGCGGGTTTGCCATCAAGCGTTACACGCATTTGATCGCCTACGGTCTCAACAACAAGGTTGTACCACTTGCCAGATTCAAGCTTCGCTGGATACGTTACACTGCGACCGGCAAGGAGCTTGGCAACCTCCGCCTTTTTCGCAGGGTCATTACGCATTTCACGGATATCATTCTTCATGCCGCCATCACGCTCGTCGATGATAGTTATGCCGTTGAGACGAACCTGCGCACGACAAAGATGTCCGTAATGAGAGCCAGCGTAGGCACGGTCATCAAATTCAACATCGATCATTGTGGCGCCATCAAAGCGGATACGCGTCTCCACAACACTGTCTTTTGTTGGTATTTGAATACCGTGTACTGCTGCATGGGCCTTGTTGGTGAAACCATTTGGAAGTATAATGTTTTTATCCCGTGTCTGTGTGCCTTTAAGCGCGCCATTTTCCACAACAAAAGTCGGGACAACCTTGTGCCACACCGCGGCAGATTGTGCTCCTGCAAAATCGTCAGAGAATAACAGTTCCTTTTTCTTAGCAATGGACTGTTCAGGAACTACAGGAAGATCGGCCGCGAAGGCGGCTGCTGCAGTGACTAGGATGAGACTTGTCATAAGGCGTGTATTCATTGGCATTCGACTCCTGTATAATGAGGGTTAATATGCGGCGGGAACCAGAGGGGAAACTGCCTTCTCAGGAAGTAATTCTGAAAAACCGATTTCAGCACTCTTGCCCCAGCTCATTGAAGAAATGGTAGGTCGGTTAGGAGCTGATGGCAAGGATTGTTATGGATTTGTTTTTTATTCAACCCCTGTTCTGTAGCGACCGGTATCCAGGGCTGACGTGCCGCATGCCTACACTTTCAGGAATATCTTTTTCCTGTAAAGAAAATACAAAAACACCCAGACGATGATCAAATATGCCGTCGCATTCAGAACGCCCGACCATTCTTTGGGATACAACTCGACCAGGCTGCCGAAGAAAAACCGCGCTGCCTTGTTGAAATCAATGATCCGCGGGGCCAAATAGATCGTAATAGAGTTCATACCTATGACCACAAAGAACCGGGACCATTTCTCAACTTTCCAGACATCGATGACCATGTAAAACAATGCGAACAGGAGAAGACTGAGCCCCCCGACAAAGCAAACAAACGAACTGGTCCAAAGATTTTTGTTAATGGGGAAAGAAAAGTTCCACAGCCACCCGACGGCCAGGAGACCTATGGCCGCCAGAACCATTTTAAGCACCGTGTCAGCCGGCTTGGTGTCAGCATGTTGCCGCATCACGAAATTTCCGGTCAGCATGCCCAGCAGTGCGGTTGCGATGGCCGGGATTGTGCTCAGGATTCCTTCGGGATCATGGATTTTCTTGTATAGCTTCCCGGGCAATAACAACCGATCCACATAACCTACAATGCTTCCTTCCATTGAATATGGATCGGTCGCCCCCAAGTCTGGGGCAAGAGAAAACCTCAGCAAAAGCCAATAGCCGATCAGGATTCCTCCGAGCCAGATCAGGCACGTTCTGACCCGACAATTCATGAAAAGGAGAGCCGCAAACATCCACGCCAACCCTATATGACCAAGAACACTTCCATAACGCAGTTCGCTGAAATCGAAACGGATGCCGTTTCCATAGATGATTCCCAAAATGACCAGAATGAATCCGCGTTGGACGATATGCCGGATCATGCCTCGCCGGTCATCTGCGGTCTGACACCGTTTAGCCAGGGAGAACGGGAACGAGATGCCCGCGATGAACAGAAACAGTGGAAAGATCATGTCCTCAAAACGGAATCCATGCCACTCCACATGTGTCAACTGAGTTTTCCACCACATGAGAACGGGCCATTCCGTAAAGTTCGCGAGAGCAATAAAGAAGCTTCCGCCACCCGCTATCCAGAACATATCGAAACCGCGCAGCGCGTCCAATGAACGTAAACGCGGTGTCTCCGATGTCTTTTCGTCTCCCATACAGTCACCTCTCCCGGAATCAATCCTTAATAATCAGGAAATTATGCGTTCCTTATTCAATCTTGCGCCTGCTTTTAAGTAAAGACTTTATCATCCTCGCCAACCTTGGCAATATTCTAGTCGTGGCTATAGGCAGATAAGAAACATCAGATTTACGCCTTATTTGAGTCTTCTGTTTCAGAAATTCAGCAAAGGTTAATGTACTTGCCTGTTCACATGCGCCCGGTTTTGTGGTTACATGATGAAGATTAATCAACTCAACACTACATGGGAGCATGCCGATGAAAATAAGACTGCTGATCCTGTCCTGTGGCATACTGATGAGCGCCGGATGCGCTCATCAAAATCTGACACTCGCCACGCGCGGCCAGACAACCGCTTATACTGTTATCCAATCTGTTAATGCATCAGCCTCACAAAAGTACGCGGCAGAAGAGCTTCAAACGTATATGGAGAAACTGACGGGCACGAAGCCACAGATTGTAACTGACGACACACCGCTTCCGAAACAGGCAATCCTGATAGGCGAAACCCGTTACACGGCCAAGCTCATCGGTGATAAGGCAAATGTTGCAGACCTTGGTGACGACGGGTTCCGCCTCAAGACAGCCGGCCCCCACCTCGTCATTCTTGGCGGTCCAGTACGTGGAACACTTTACGGAGTTTATGAGATCCTGGAACGCTTTGGCGGTTGCCGCTGGTATTCCTCGTGGCACAGCGTTATACCCAAACTTGACACTTTGATTATCCCCTACATCGATGAGACACAGAAACCTGCCTTTGCAATGCGTGAACCGTTCTGGTTTGACTTCTTCGACGGAGACCTTGCAGCCCGCAACAAAGCAAACGGCAACGCCATGCGCCTCACGGATAAGCATGGCGGCAAGAACTTCCGCTTCGGTGGCGGACTTTTCTGCCATACATTCAATCCGCTCTGTCCACCTGAAGAATTCTTCGAAAGTCATCCGGAATATTTCAGCGAAATCAATGGCAAACGTTCAAAGGAACATTCCCAGCTCTGTCTTACCAATCCTGATGTCCTGAAGATCGTAACCAGCAACCTGCTCGTACGTATCCGAAAGGACCCGACGGCAAAGCTCTTCAGTGTAAGCCAGAACGACTGGCACGGCTTCTGCACATGCCCTGCCTGCAAGGCCATCGACGACCGGGAGGAGTCGCACGCCGGAACGTTGATCACTTTTGTCAATCAAGTTGCCGAAGCCGTGGAGAAAGAATTTTCCAATGTCTGGATCGAGACACTCGCCTACCAGTACACACGCAAGCCGCCCAAGACGGTCCGGCCGCGCCACAACGTCGTACCGCGCCTCTGTACCATCGAGTGCGACTTTTCCAAACCGCTTGACCAAAGTGCATTCGAGCAGAACCACAAATTTGTCGATGAAATCCGCGGCTGGAGCAGTATAGCCACCCAGCTCTTCATCTGGGACTACACCACCAACTTCCGCACCTATATAGGCCCCTTCCCCAATGTTCTGGCCCTGCAGGGCAATGTCAGATTCTTCCGCGATAACCACGTGGTCGGTCTCTTTGAGCAGGGCGCCTACCAGGGGCGCCATGGCGATTTCGCGGAACTCAAGGCGTGGCTGCTTGCCAAGTGGCTGTGGAATCCTGAACTGCCGGCTGAACCACTGCTGAAGGATTTTTTTGAAGGCTACTACGGAGAGGCTGCGCCAATGGTACGGCAGTACTTTGACGAAGTACACAGCTTCCACACCAACACTGCGACTAACCCGTTGCGTATTTTTGATGACACGAAAAAGCCCGATATACCTGACGATTTCTATGTACGGGCTATGGATCTCTGGAAGAAAGCAGAGGAAGCTGTAAAGGATTCCCCAGCCCATTTTTACAACGTGCGCATGGGCGCCATACCGGTCCTGTTTGCCAGCATGGAACGACTGCCGCCATTCGGGGAAATAAAGGTCTGGGTAACAAAAGACCCGCAGCGGTACGGCGTACCTGAACAACATCGCAACATCGCCTCTGCGCTACAGGAACGATTCAAGGAGGCCAAGAACATACGCATCTCTGAAAGCACAGAGAGACACGAGCAGATACTGGAGCGTATAAAGGCACTCGCCAATCCATCCCCCCTTCCTTCACCACAGTCCAGCGCCATTGCTGAAGACTCTGCACTAAACCTTGGACAACGCGGTACCTGGGGAGATACCGTTAAAGACCCGTTGGCCGAGGATGGTTCGGCAATGAAACTTTTCAACACCCATTACGAGTGGTGCACAACGCTTCCCTTCAGCCGCGTCGCCTTCGACCCGGGTGTAAAATACCGCCTCAGCATGCGCGTGCGCGTGGAAAAAGAAACAGGCAAGGATGGAAAGGCCTTCTGGGCCGGGGTATATGACAGCAAGAACAAGAAAGGCTGCGGCAACATTGAACGCAATACCTCTGCAGTAGAAAAGGGTTATGCCTGGTACAATGTGGCCGAGTGGGTCCCGGAACGGGATCATTACTTCTGGATCGGTCCCGGCCACTTCGACAAGAAAAAAGGAGAGACCTCAGCCATCAAGGCCGTTTATATCGACAAGCTGAAAATCGAACGCCTGGATTGACGCCTGCATATCAAACAGGAGTCTTTAACGCGGATTATCAGGCAAGGCTGCCTTCCATCCCTCTTTCAGCAATGCGGCCATCTCTGTTCTAGCATTCGCATATAACGGGTCATCAACGACATTCACTGTCTCCCATGGATCTTTTGTCAGATCGAACAGTGCTGCCGGCAGTTCGCATTTTCTGAATTCCATGTAACTGAACTTGGGCGTACGAACTCCGTCACCATCCTCGGAATCACCTTCCGTAATAAAGGCCGCCTTTTTCCATGGCCGCGATGGATCCGCAAAAAGAGGCGCAAAACTGATGCCTTCCTGAACTGACAGCGGCTTGACACCAGCCAGTTCGCACAAAGTTGGAATGAAATCCACAAACTCGACGATCCCGCTGCAGGCCTTGCCGTTGCCCGGTGCGCCCGGTACACGGATCACCAGAGGGGCACGGTGTGTCGCGGCAAGCATGGAATACTTTGACCAGAAACCGTGGTCACCAAGATGGAAGCCATGATCACCGAGAAAAACGACTATTGTGTTCTTTGCCAAGCCGGTTTCCTCCATTACGTCCAGCATCATTCCGATATTTGCATCGACCATGCTACAACACGCGTAATAAGCGGCAATTGCTTCCTGCACCTGTGTCGGGGTCGGCTGCTGTTTCATAAAGATATCGGGATTGCCGCCGGTTGCCCTTTTCATGTATGGAAAGTTCTTCAGCGATGATACCGGCGCCTGCGGTTCAGGAATCTTTGCGGGATTATACATGTCGAGAAACTTCTTTGGAGCAGTCAGGGGGGTGTGGGGCCGTGATTGCGAGACCGACAGGAAAAACCGCCTGCCTGTTTTCGCGTAATCCTTCAGTACCGCCACGGCAGTTGCAGCCATGCGGTAATCGCCGTGCTCTTCGTATTCAAGACCGGAATCGCCGAAACGGTCGGAGTGACGCGCCTTCCATTCGCGGTATTCCCTGCTTTTCTCATCTTTCGGCTTGGGATCACGCTCGTGGGTTTTGACAGGAGGAAATTTCAGCATTGGCTCAGGTCCGGTCCAACCCGACGGCTTCTGATAAAACTCCAGCCGGTCAAACGCCGCATATCGCTTCTCAGCATAATCAATTTTATGAAACAGCTTGCCGATATCCGTAAGGTGGAAGCCTCCGGACTTCAGAACTTCGGGTAGTGTAGCCGTTCCCGGTGGAAGGTTTTTGTCCATTACATGGCCGTTTGAAATTATGCCTGTAGTGCGTGGCCGCAAACCAGTCAGGAACGAGCTGCGGGACGGATTACATGCAATTGCCTGGACATAGGCAGCATCAAACCTGATTCCACTTGCACAGAATTTGTCCAGGTTTGGTGTTTTGCAGATGGGATTACCGTAACAGCCAAGAGCCGAGGCGTTACAGTCCTCGATATTGATGAACAGTATATTCATCTTGCTCGTATCAGGCATGCTTACAGCGGCCTGCACGCATTCAGTCGCAAGATTAACGAGGACACACAACAACGTAATGATGCTTAGTCTCATAATAATTGCTCCCTTGGTAAACACGGTCATGAAATATTCGATTCAGAAGTCCCGGTAAACGACCGAAGCCTGCATCAATAACGGTTCGATCGATGAAATATTGCAGATAGCCTGCTGTAGGGGTAATTTAAATGCCCAGAAGGATCATTTGCCCGGAACCAGCGACCTGTATTTTCTAAATTTCGGTTTGATCTTCCGAATATCGCTGCCATTCCAGAATCTTATTCAGCTCACCGAATGAATCAAGATTTGCGACTTTTTGCCCGGCGAGATGGTTTTTCCAGCCGATGTCTATACTTACGCGTAAAGCGATGGCATGAAACCGTAGATTTCCGGTTTTCGTCGTTTTCCCAAACCTCGTCGTAGTGAGGAACTCGGGGCAGGCTGCGAACAAAACTCTCACGCAAGACTTTCCCTGTCTCATCACAATCCATCTCAACATACCGCGGCTTGCGGCGCGGATTCAATCGATCTGACAGAATAACCAGTATTTTACGTTTCATTAACAAAACCTCCAAAGGGGCAACCGGACATAAATCAGCCCTTGAATTAAACCTTTAAGCGAACACTGAATCTTCTAATGTTACGCAATCCAGCCATTCCGTCAATCTGCTATTACTTATTTCAAAGGCTGCCGACCAGTTGACTGGTCTTCTCAATAATTATCTGCTCAACTGTTTCAGCGAACGAGCCGGGGCGGCCAAAATAAATCATGGCTTCGCCACCTTCGTAACCGCCTTCCCTCAATACCCGCAGGGAAGGAATATAGCCAAGAATATCATTGGAATAACCGGCTACCCAAGTGGTATCCCAACCGTATTGCGTTTTCAGGCGCAACGAGTAATCGACTACAACTTCTCCGGCAAGTGCAATCAGTTTTAATTTCGGACCGAACTGCCATACCTGAATTGGATATTGGTAACTGGAAGGTAATTTACCCTCCTTATCGAGGATGTCCAGCAATTGGCGGGCGTGGATGCGGCGATATTCATTCTTGTCCTTCAAACGAGCTTCCAATTCCTCACGACCAGGAGGAGTCTGGAATGGAATATCTACGTATTCGAAAGCCGTTTTCATTGGGCTGTTGAGCGGTATCATCGGACGGATCAACACCTCCTCAACTGCTGCGGCAAGGATCTGGCCGTATTTCATGGTAAGCTCTACTGTGCGGCGAGGAAGTGGATTGCTGTCAGCTCCACAGCCCTGTACGAACATTGCAATTGCACCAGGATGCGCTTTCTCAATCTCCTCCTGCGCATAACCGGGCCAGTCGCCGTTGATCATAAAATCATTGAGAGAAGTTGCATGACACGCATAACCAAAAACCACAGTATGCAGGGTCCCGTTGGTGTGGCTTATTTTCAACACAGGAACATCATGATCAACTGGTCCGGGAAGTGAACGGTTTGTTACGCGCCGTCGATTCACCGCGAAACCCGCCAATCCCTGTTTAAACTCCAGGGTGGCCGGAACAAGATTCTCAAGAGAAGATCCTATCACGCTTACGGTTTTATCAATTAGGCCATCGGTATAACGGCATACAACCTCGTGCCGTTCAGGTGTAAGTTTGTACATTTGCAACAGTACAGAGCCGGCTACTGGTCCACTGTGTGTATGCGAAACATTGAACAGCAATTGTTCTCGCGTTATACCGAATTGTTTCAAACACCTTTGGGCAATCGCGTCAACCATCTCCCGGCTGATTCCAACCAGGTCAAGCGTTACCAGAACAGATGGTTTACCGGAGGCATCCTGCAATGCCAGCGCTTTTGCAAATAAATCCTGACGGACGCCCTCTGACGATTTGTCACGCGAGGCATAACCTGCCATCCATATGGACTCATCAGGGGTGATCTTCACTTTGGAAACCCCCGCCTTCCATGTATCCGCAGCGCCTGCCTCCTGGTAATAGAACAATACGGCCAACACGACCAAAAACAGCTTTCTATTATTAGTTTTCATTGTTCACCTTGGAATTATCCTTCCGGGAATATTTAACATTGCAAGAAATTGCTTTTGCTACATGATCGGTAAATATACCCGGATAAAAACAAATGTTTCACTGAACGTCAATGGTGGTCTGTGAAAGAATTAAACGGATAAACATCCGGAACGGTTATAAGGTTACCGTCAAATCATTATAGTTGCAACCGTCAGCGGGCATATATAGCACTGTCATGCCACACACCTAATCTCAGCGCCCTTCATGGCGTGAAAAGGGAATAAACGGCCGCATTGTCAAACCAGGTTTTTTCGCCTGCCGCCTGTTGAGCCCCCAGCAGCAGAACCAGCGTATCAGCTCCGGCAGGAACTTGCACCAGACCGAATGCGTGGCGCCAGCCGTCATTCGCAGCTTCTCCAAAACGGATCATGACATCTTGTCCTTCCGAATGCCAACGTCCGTCTTTATTCCAACGCACACGAATGCGGGGAGAGGCTCCTTGCGCAAAGGCTTCAACCACAAAACTGTTACCGGCAACCACGGGAGCCTTGCCAATAAAACAACCGTCCCCAACACCTTCGGCACATAAAGAGAAAGAGTCACCAAAGCCTTTCCTCGTATCCAAACCGAAAACACCTTGTGCTTTTTTTTCGTGTTGCCAGCAACTCCATGCGGGCGGTAACTGGCCTTTGCGAAAACCATTCTCGCCTGTGGTCTGAACGGGCGTACATGTGCTGTTGCTGAGCAGATTCGTCAACGTACCTGCCTGCCTACGCCGTTCAATCACCTGTTGCGCTTTACGCGGATGCCGCAGAACGCTGAGCGTTTCTGTAAAACCGGGCAGTTTATTCTCCCAGCTAGGATTCTTCTCACGGCTTGTCCCTGCCCACTTGATCCAGTCCATTTTCTCTCCATAGATCCAAATGTACTCATCCGAGGCATCCAGGGCCTGCGCGAAATTGAGCGCGAGATGGTTCAGTCGCGACCCGTTCACATCCCCGAAATACCAGGGAGAACTGGAAGGATTTGTATACATATCCAGATAGAGTCCGAAACCGGCCAACACCTGGGTCTTGTATTTCATCCGGTTCTCGGGCGCAATCAAAGCCAACGCCTTATTCTGCACAGCCCAGACAGATAGATAGAAGTCCTGATTAACCGCCTGATACCGGTAGCCGTGCTCGTTGCCATCCACCATGCGTGCAGCAGGAGGGATTGCATCGAGCATACCGTTCAAAAAAGCCGGCCAAAGGTCGTTCGCATCAGCAACCAGCGAAGCAGGATCGTCATACACCATGTAATAAGAAGGATGCAGGCTAAACATCCAGAACGAGAGCAGCGTGATATCGGAATACTCGGCAACCATGCTTTTCATCATCTGTGCCCCGCGTTTTCGCGCCAGCGCGGCAGTTTCCGCAAAAGGCGCATCCCCGGGAACCAGGAAATACTGGCGCGTTTCAGGGTAGTCCTCGGGATCGATCAGGAGGCCTTTGGCCTGCCCTCCTTTTGCCAGCCAAGCCATCACGCCAAGATTATGTGAAAAGTTTTCCCACGCGGCTTCGTCATTCCATGCCAGGCGTTTACGCGGCGCCCAGTATGTTGTTAAGAAATTGTGCTTGAGGTTACGTGAAGCACACTGCCTTATTACGGCCACATCATCCTTGAACCACGCACGGTCCCAGGGCACATCGTTCATAATCGAACCATAGGAAACCTTGTGATTCTGCTCCTGCTCTTTGACCACCGCGAGCGAGATTCCATCCAGAGGTAATTTCTCCCATGCGTCGAGATTGCGCACCACATCCACTGGTCGCACCCCGAGCAGATCCCAACTATGCCCGATCATTTTTTTCTCGACTCCGGCTGCCGACAACGCCATTCCCATCCATACGGCTCCGGCCAATAGTCCCAGCTGTTTCATTTTACACATATTGAACTCCCATTCCCTGCCCAACCCCGCACAATACAGAAAACCAAGCAAGATGCATGAATCCCCGTCAGAAACAGCCTTTGAACTGGATATCAAAACTGAACAGTATCCCGGGAAAGGCGAGCGAACTCAATGCTTCCAGCATTGACTGGCGGAAACACATATTTCACTTCAACCCGTCCAGCATTGCCAACAGCTTGGCGAGAATCTTCGGAGCCGCCTCAATCTCGAGTCGATTGGTACCAAGCCATGTCTCGTACCCGCCAAGCTTGTGCTGTTCAACCGTGGGAAGATAACCGAAGTAACCATGCGCCAGCGAAATGATGAACGCCGGCTTTAACGGACTACGTTCTTTCATTTCCAGGCCAATCTCGACGAAAACTTCCGTTGGAATTGTACCAATTCCAACATCGCCTACCCTGAATACCTGAAGAGGGATCTTTCCGCGCTCCGGAAAATCGTTCACCTTCATCGTGCGTTCAGCATAAATCTCTTCGAGCGATTTCTGCTTTTTGTTGGGATCGAGCTTGGCAAGAATTTCCCTGGCCCTCTCCAATTGTTCAGGCGTCGGATGACGAAAGCCCATCTCAACCTCTTCGAATGCCGCACCCAGCGGAACGGTATCGTGCCACTCGATAGTTTTGTAAGCCTTGTGTACGGCCTTGGCAACGTCCTCGGCCACCTCTCTCATTCTGGCATATGGGGCATACTTCTCGCCTTTGTTTTTAAAATCAATATTGTTTATATTTCCGCTTGTTCCATTGCTCATGATGGCCACAAACGGAGGATCCTGCCTGTCCGCGCACAGCAACTGCTGGATACGGTCATTGAAAACACCATAGTAATCGGCAGAGATGTCAGCACCCCTCACCCCGCCCACATAGTGCAGTGAATAATTGGCAAGCAGTGCCATCGGCTTCCCGTCAAGAGTCTCAATCGCAATAAGACAGATCTGAGGATCGGTTGGACCTGCCGGCTTGACAAGGTTCTCGCTGGCCCTGGGCGGATTCATCTTTACAAGATCATTGGTCCCGCCAAACGGGTTAACAGGAATAGTGCCCGGCTTCATGAACCAGCGACGGTTAAACACATGACGTGGCTCGGAGCCAGTCGCCCATCCAATGCGGGCAGGAGCAAGGTTGTTTACAGCACAGCGCACCGCGTCCCTGATGCGGAGAGCCACAAACTTCTGGTAGTCGCTCAGTTCCGGTTTCTTAGAATAGCGGTCACCAAGCGCGCTTGTCGCTGAATGGGTATGTGTTGCGGAAATCAGCACATTGCCTTCCGGGATACCAGTTTCTTCGCATACCAACCGCCGTGCCCGATCACAGAGATTCTGTCCAAGCCCGATCAGATCGCACACAACAAACGCCACGCGTGTCTTACCGTTGTCCAGCAGGACACATCGCACCCACAGGTCATCGTGGATATGCTTGGATGGGAAAGGATTGAAGCCACCTATAATATCACCACCTATCTCAGAAGTGATATTGATTCGAGACGCACCGGCGCGAAGAGTATTGGCGTCCGAAGACATTGCATCACCCGTGGCCGCCAGAAAGATCATGGAAACATACAGAAATATTTTCTTCATTGTTCCTCCTGTCATTTCTCAAGTAGAGTCAAATAAACCACAAGCCGTGATTTTATACTACGCGCTTTACCACCAATTCCGATACTTTTATGACCTCATAATAGTAGCGATAGTATTAGATCATTGTCGAATAGCTGCATGAAATCAGCCTCGGAGCGGTGCTGAGCAAGGTAACCGGCGATGTGAACTCCAACTTCACCGAAGCTCATATGCTTTACAGCATGCCTTTTTAATAAGGCAGCAAGTTGAGGAAACAGTCACGGCCGGACAAATTTTTCACTTACTCCTGCACCGCACCCGGAACAAGAATGTCACGGGTGGCCCGGTAAAGAATTAACGTTCAATCAGTTTCCGCATGTCCGGCGTTATTTCCAGGTAGTCGAAGTCCTTGAACTGCATTTTGACATCGGCACCGCCATGCAGCTGGAGGCCGAATTTACCGGATTTTTCACACTGTGGATCCACAATATCAATGGTTTCGAAAGTATTTATAGCTTCCACAATTCGATCTCCGACGGCCATTGTGCAGGTCGTATTCCACTGGTCGTTGGTCAGACGCACCTTTGCAATATACTCATCATTTGTTGCAACCCAGCCGCGGCCTTTTGTCTTGTCACCTGCAGTATGCCACAGCGCAGAATCCTTGCTGTTCCCGGCTATTTCATTCTGGAAACCTTTCAACAGCCACGGTGTATTCACTTCTTCCGCACGGAAGTACAACGCGCTGTTGCCGCCGGAAAGCTTATACGAAACACGTGCCGCAAAATCGGAATACTCCTTATCTGAGACAACCAACCCGTCCTTCTTTTCATTCTTAGCGTGGTTACCATGAAGCACACCATCATTATCAAACGACCAGCACTCCGGCAAAACAAAGCGGGCGTCCTTCAGCTTCCACCCCTTCTCATCCTTCACGAAGAATGACTTCCACTCACAGGCCGGAAGCTCCTTGATACGGATATTCCGCCAGGCAATTGTACCCGCCTTGCCTGCATGAACCTGCAGGCCGATGAAACCAGTCAGGTCGGTGGAATCAAAGATGTTCGCGACCGGCTGACCGTTCAGCCATGTACGAATCGACGGACCAACGCACTGGATCTCAATTTCATTCCACTCGCCCGTCTTGTAAGTACTGAACGCCTTCTTGCGTACATCACTTGACGTGGAGTCTAGAAACACTTTCTTGTGTTTGAAACCACGTCTGCCTTCATCATAGATCTGGCCGGTGGCATCGGATGTGGCAAGCTCACACTGGTAACCAAAGACGCTTTCACGATCTTCTTTCCACGGCTTGGAATGACTGCGGATTTGGATACCGGAATTACCGTTAACGATAAATTTATACTCTATCTTGAGGATGAAATTACCGTATTCCTTTTCCGTACAAAGGAATGTATTGCCGGGCGTGTCAGGCGTACAGGTTCCCACAATGGCACCATCTTCGACTTTGTAAGTGGCGGAACCGCCCTTGACTTTCCAGCCATCGAGACTGCTGCCATTAAAGATAGAGACAAAACCTTCTTCCGCGGCAGAAAGCGGCATAACAAAAAATACTGCGGACATAAACGTAACGATGAGACTTTTCTTGAACATGATTGCCTCCTTGACTGTTTTTGAGGTTCTACTGACCTGCAGCTGGATACAGATATGACCATAAGAACTGCTGGAGGTCAAGATATGTACCGCAAAGAAATTGTATCAGGCTGCTCAGACCTGCTTGAACTGATCGCCGGCATCCAGTATTCTGCGGAATATGAAAACGCAACTACGTTTGTGTTTCCTGTCTTTCCTGCTTACCTCGGTTGTTTTTGCCGCAGAAACACCGCCTCCTGGTAAATGTTCCGAGCAGACATACCAGGTATACTGGCAGCAACAACTGAAAATACAACTGGATGGACACGCCAACGAGCCGGCATGGGAAAAGGCTGAAGTGGAAAAGCGATTCATGTTCCCATGGAAGCCGGCACCAGCCCCCGAAACCGAATTTCGGGCTTTGTGTGATGATAAATATTTCTATTTCAGTTTTAGGGTGCAGGATGCGGACATAGTGGTTCTGGAACGGCTGCGAGATGAAGAGGATGAGGTTTTTGAAGATCGCATGGAAATCTACCTGTGCCGCGACGAACAAATGAAAAATTATTTCTGTTTCGAAATGGATTCAAAAGGACGTGTCTTCGATTATAGCGGCGCGTACTACCGGCGGTTCGATACAAAGTGGAAGTTCGAAGGACTGGAAACAAAAGCAACGCCCCTGGCAGACGGTTACGAGATCGAGGGACGCATTCCCCTGAAAAGTTTCACGGCACAGGGATTTCCGGAATTACGGCCAGGGACAAAAATCCGTTGTGGACTGTATCGGGCCGAGTTCAGTCACGATCGAAGCGGCAAACAAGTCGAGCAGAAGAAAAGCATTCATAATCTGGGCCGACAGCTTGATGGCCCTCCGCCACTTGAAGAATGGATAAGCTGGGTAGATCCTCAAGTTAAAGAACCAGACTTTCACATACCCGCCTCGCTTGGATGGCTGGAAATTGTGAAGTAACCGGAGAGCCAGGAAAGTCCCGTCGAAACAACGGAAAATGCGGTCATTTTCTGCCGAGAAGCGGGGCCAGTATTTTCTTTGCCGGCACTTCCCATAATTCGGCCTCTGAAATGAAAGCTTTCACTGTAACTTCGTATTCGAATTCCTCATCCATCTTCCGTTTTGGATCAATCTGCAAATAAAGCTTATTGTCATAATTACGGTTCCAGAACGAATTCTTAAAGCCTGACCTGCCTTCATACATCCTGGGGTACACATATACTATTCCAACAGTTTCTATCGGGTCATAAATAAAAGCCCATCTTATGTCTTTCTTCAGTGAAAACGACATGTCATCTTTAAATTCATCCCGCGCTGTTTCACCTTTATCATCACCCACAACCCATTGCTTCGTTGAGTTGCGGAATATATGCATGAACACATACATAAAGTTCACATTTGTTGTACCTTCTCCCGCGGCACGAAACCAGTAACGCTCATGGATGCCATCAGGCGATAATGTTACCCATGACCGGTGTTCGTAGAGAAGCCCGTTGAATTCAGAAATGAATTTACTCTTCTTTGCGACTGTAAATATATTGCCGTTAGTGACGGACAGCCCCTCGGCCACAGGATAAGCATGACCAGGCTTGCCGGCTTCCGATACCGTGACGCCTATAGATTCAACAGTTTCCCTGCGATGACCTGTGCCAAGAAATGCATCTTTGCCCTTGGGCACTCCGGCTTCATTGAGGACTGGTTGCTGCCAACCTGACGTTGAAAGAAATTGTTTTCTCTTGTACCAGGCCTCCCGGAAAGTCCAACTCGATTTTTCCGCAAATCGCATTTGGTAATCTCCTGATCTGACAACAAGTGAAGCACCGTCAGCGTTCTTCGCATCGAACCAGGCACCGTTCGTAAAAGATAGATCGGCCCTGGCGTGGAAAGTTACAGATAACACGAGTATAGCAACGACTTGTTTCATCTTCAGGTCTGGTCAGGCAATGTCTGCTGTTTGGTTGCAGATTTAACCGCCTTTTGCCATGAATCGTACCAGTCAGGCGGACGAAATTTCGGAGTAAAAACATGCCGGACAGGCCCCAACCGGTAGATGTCGCGCTGAAGATGTTCCTGCTGGGCCCAGAACTCTTCGACCAATTTCATTTTTTCCGGTGTCCAGGCATCCGGCTTGGGTTTTCCAATCTGCCGGTCAAGAGATTCCAGGATCAATTTGCTCCGCCAGTGTTCAAGTCTCCAGGTTGATGTCACAGGCGCCGCCATGACATCAAATTCTTTTTGCGCCTCGGGCAATTTCGGCGTTCTGCGATCACCCCACGCAGACATCCATCGCGCCCAGAGGGATGCCTGCTCTCCGGAGACATTAAAGTAACGACAGGCATATCCTTGCAGAACATCCTGCGCGTCTCTGAAACGTCCACTGCCCAAACCAGCCAGCAGGGCTTTATTGACATCATCAAATATCCCTTCGCTGTATGCCTGGAAACCATCCGCTCCCTGCGCCGCAATTCCTGCCAGCGTTTTCGTCATCCGCCTGGTTGCCACAACCGGTCCCCATTTCGCATAGATATCATTCGCCGCGCTTTCGTCAGAATAACCGATATGTACGAACGCCAGCTTGCGGCAACCGTCCGGCACGGCAACATCCTTGAATCCGGTCTGGCCGTACTCGATGTGCAGCGTCATCGCTTTCAACCAGCCCGGCGCCTCTTTGACCGCCCACTCGTTAATCAACTGATGCTCTTCCGGAACCCACCACCAGGAACAGAACCAGGGCTCAATGTCCGGATGATATTTCAATCCAATGGCGTGGATTTCCTTCATAAGCCGGGCGAAAGTAATGATCCATGGCCGGCATTTCTCACAGTCGCAGCCGCCGTAGTCATAGGCAAAAGCAGTAAATGCGCTCAGCCGGATGCCGCTCTCGGCAAAGTCGCGAAACCAGCGCTCAAAATTTTCCAGTATCAGCTTCCTCGCCTCGGGATGGCTGGGACAAATTAACTGCCCTTGAATCCGCGACCCCTTCTTTGCCGCATAATGAGGTCTTAATTGATCAAGATACACGTGGTTTGGAGTGACAATGAGATTCAACGCCAGTCCTGACTTCTGTGCCACCTGAAATGCCTTTTTCTTGCGTCCGAGCTGTTCCGCAGCAAGCGCCCAAAAGGCATCAGTCGTGTAGGGATTGCAGACATCGGTGGTTGTAATCCAATCGCCATAGCGGTTGAAGCCCCACCATTTCATCTCGGCCAGATAAGCCTCCATCTCCAGCGGCCACATCGCCTCGTACGCATTACCGAAATGAGCAGGACAGTAACACTCGCGGACAGCAAACGAAGGTTGGCGACCGGCATCTGCTCCCAGCGTCCGACCGGCTCCAGCGGAAAGCATCGCGCCCAGCGCGGTGGCGCCGGTAGTTGCAAGAAATTCACGACGATTGATAGTTTCGCATGTTTTCATATTAGTCCCCTGGACAAGGAAAGATTCTTAAATATTGAACTCTCCAATTGATTTGATGGTTTCGATTGAGGCGAGCAAATCATCGATATAGGCACTTATATCGCCTGATTGCGTGGCGCCGTGAAAAGTCTCCACCTCAAAACTGAAAGGTCCATAAAAACCGGCATTGTGCAGGATGTCGAACACCTTCCGGAAATCAACTTCACCCTTTCCCAGGCGGGGCAGAACGTGTCGATCTTTGCCGCGGATAATGTCTTTCAGATGAACATGGAACACATACCTGGCCAATGATTCAAGTTCACGGGCGGCATCTGCAGTCGTGAATGTCTCATTGTAAAAATAGATGTTTGCGGTATCGAAGTTGATTCCCAAATTCGGGCGATTCACTTCTTTCATTGTCCGAAGTGCTTCATGTGCATTTGCCATAATGCCGCCGTGAATCTCCAGGGCAATTCTTACGTTCTTTCCGGCGGCATAATCTGCCACGTCCCGGAGCATTTCATACATGAATGATCGGGCGGCCTTCTGTTCCTGTGATTCATCACCGGAAGTCTTATGACCCAGGGCTTTGTTATGACAGCCAAGAACGAGGACCTGTGCGCCAAGTCGCTGGGCAAAATCAATGCGATGCTTAATGATTCTTTCAGACCCTGGGTACCCGGTCTGACCAAACAGCGCCACGCTCTCGGCTTTGAAACCATTTCGGGACAGGAATTCCTGGAGATCGGGAAAGCTGTACTGCCATTGCCCACCAAGGGGGGCATCAATCATCAACTCCGGAATCAGACTTTTGGGTCGGACTTGTTCAACAGGCAATTCAAGCATGCGGATCGGCGTCTTCTTGATCTGCTCAATACATTGCGCCAGGTCAAACTGG
The DNA here is from genome assembly GCA_001804885.1 of Lentisphaerae bacterium RIFOXYA12_FULL_48_11. GTDB lineage: Bacteria > Verrucomicrobiota > Kiritimatiellia > UBA8416 > YA12-FULL-48-11 > YA12-FULL-48-11. The sequence goes on along the minus strand of MHBM01000224.1, from coordinate 9,648 downwards.
CCCCATCCAAAACAGTTCATGCTGACAGAGAAGGAATTCCGAGGCTTGCCTGTTTGCGAAATGCCGCCGTTCGTTTTAACCTGGGACGGTTCCTGCCCCCTCGTTACCTGAATCGCGCCTGTCACCGCTGCGGCAACTATGCCGGTAATAAAGTGACGTCTGTTAAAGTTGGTTTGCATCAATGGGTTTCCTCCTTATTTATTGTTGCAACCTTTCAAGACAACGAATGATATACGGCTCTTGAAATGTTACCCGAATGTCAGATTTACAGATGCAGCAACCGACCGGATATGATCAGCTGCAAGCCTGTATTCCTCGGCACCCTTCAAATGTTCAATCATCAGGGGTGTATCAGGATATTTGCTGAGTTCCTTCAGGAATATCTTGTAATCCAGGCCGCCAAGCCCCGGCCTGATCTCATCGAGATGTATCAGTGCATTCGGACCGAGATGAACATCCTTTGCGTGACAGCTCTTCATCATCGGTCCGAGTTTCTCAAAACATTCACTGATTATCTTTCCATTGCCGTAGTATCTCTGCGGACTGAAAATCAGGTTTGTAGGGTCAAAATGCACCGCGAATTGTTTCCTGTCAATTGCCTTGATGAGCTCCAGATACGAGTCGGCAGAATCAGGGTACCACCACATTCCTGTTTCCAGTGTATAAAATGTTCTTGCCGGTTTGACGCCGTCAATAATCGTTCTCACCGATTCGACAACCATATCAAATGTTTCTTTTGTCAAATTAAGCGGATGCTGACCAGCCCAGTTTTTTTCATTGCGCGAACCGCAGACATTTACACAGCAACGCGCCCCTATTTTCTCAGCCAGCGCCAGCTGTGCCTGGCAATTCTCGATCGATTCCTTGCGTTTCGTATCATCCGGGCTTATCGGGTTATTTCCCCAGGCACCGACCTCGGCAATTGCAATATCGGCTTTCTTTGCCGCCTCTTCATATGCCTTGATCACATCATCAGGTGTTTTTGCATTTACAGGACAGTATGCGGCTCTGTAGCCAAGTTCCTTCAATGCCGCCACCCACTCATCTGGTCCTGAGCACTTGGCAAATACCGGTCCACCCAGCCGCAGCGGTTTACTGTTTTCCGCACCTGTAGCACTACCTGTCATCGTTACAGCTGCTGCCAACGCCGTGGTGGCTGCCATCCCCTGCAAGAAAGTTTTCCGTGATATGTTGGCGTGTTCATTCTTCATGGCAGGCCTCCTTGATATGAAATGCCCGAAAGGTTGTTAATGAATTTGTAGCAGGTCACGATGGATAATGTAAAGGTTGATAAATAATTTAACATTGATTTTTTCCTGCCTTGACCTCCGCATTAATTGATGTACCTTTCCTAAAGATGAAGAAGCACATCCGCTGGCTCAACAACGAACTGCAATCCTGGCTGGCTGACGGAATCATCAGGCCTGAGCAGGCTGATACGATTCGCAAACGATATCCCGACGACATGTCCGGCCTGCCCTGGGGTGCAATAATCTTTTCAAGCATCGGTGGAGTTGTCCTTGGCCTTGGTGTCATCCTTTTATTCGCCTATAACTGGGATGTCATTCCACGATTCTGGAAGCTGACCACTATTTTCAGCGTTCTAATAGTTGCACATTCTGCAGGCATTTTTCTCCAGATCAGGACCGAACGATTCAAGGCGCTGGGCGAGGCATTGAATCTGCTCGGTACAATGCTGTTTGGCGCCGGTATATGGCTGATTGCCCAGATTTATCATATAGAAGAACACTTTCCGAACGCATTCATTATCTGGGCCTTGGGCGCACTTGCGATGGCATGGGCCCTGCCGTCGATCATGCAGGGCGTTCTTGCCGCTGTGCTTATTGCCATCTGGTGCGGATCTGAATCTGTGGCATTTAACAATTCAATGCATGTCGGACCTCTGATCATTATTCTACTGCTCGGTTCTCTTGCGTACGTAAAGCGCTCTCTCGTCTTGCTGACCGTGCTGATTCCCGCATTTCTTGTTTCTCTGCTTTTTGTTCAGGCAGGACATTACTTTGAGTCAGGACTCCTTTTCGGTACCGCCCTGAATGTTGCCGCACTTCTTGTCGCACTTGGCATTCTCGCGCGGAAATACGGAAACTTCGCTGAGTCTTCCCCTGTATTCCTGTTCTTCGGCTGGGTTGCCTCAATAATTATACTTTACGTACTGACGTTTCCCGATGCCGCAAAACATCTGCTTAAGTTTGATTGCAGTTATGAAAAATTTCTTGTCGGTTGGGCATATTGGGCCGGCTCGGCTTGGTTATGCCTGATTGGATGGGGAGCCCTTTCGTATATGTCACTTGCACGAAAACAGAACATGGGTATAACCGCCGACGACTATCTCCTGCCTTTGACCGTTATTCTCGGCTTGTTCTACATGTTTTTCAAGAGCGGCCTGGATGGCTGGGCAATTTCCGGACCATTTAATCTCGTTTTTCTTGCACTCGTGGTTGCAATGATGGTGCGTGGTTGCAGGCATGGACTTCTTCAACCGACGGTTGTCGGTTCAGTGCTGCTTATAATCTATATGATCACCAGATATTTTGACCTGTTTCACAGTCTTCTTGTACGCGGACTGGTGTTTATTGTCGCCGGCGTAGTGATCTTCGGGCAGGGAATTCTCTATTCACGGGCAAAAAGCCGGAAGGTGGAACAGAAACAATGAGATTACGTTTTATTGTTGCAGCAGTCTTGTTCCAGCTGTTTGTTCTTGTCTGGATGGCTGGCGAACGCGAACTGGTTTATAAAACCGGTCGTACTGTCTACCTGCGCACCATGCCTGTTGACCCTCATGACCATTTCCGCGGTGATTACGTCCACTTGAATTATGAGATCTCGAACATAGGCAGGAATTACTGGCGGGGCGGCCTCAAGGACAGAAAAAAGGACGATTACACATCCCGGCGCAAAAGCTCGGATATAAGAATCTATACGGCATTGAAGGCCGGCGAAAACAATATTGGCGAATTTCAATATGTGACCGACCAGAAGCCGGAGAAAGATTTCTTTATCCGAGGTAGACTCCAGAATACATGGGGTAGTTCTTTGCAGGCACGTTACGGAATTGAGGCTTACTTCGTTCAGCAGGACAAGGGCAGGGAACTGGAAAAAGGAATGAACAGGGACGGGATCAATGTCCCCATGGAAATGGAAGTTGCAATTTCAGGGAATGGTATCGCCGTATTGAAAGGATACCGATGGAGCCCGATAGGAATCGGCATTTCCCTCAATACTCAGACGAACCAGCAAAGGGCAATAATCCTCAAGTCTGCCGATATCAAACTCATGAATGCTTCTAAAACAGATATTGCGGTTGTTGACTTGCCCGATGGCTCTTCATTTACACTTGAGCCGGATTTCCGTTGGGGCTGGTCACAGGAGGAGTGGCGCTGGGTCGGAGCAAAGCCGCATCCATCGGTGACCGATACACATGTACGTGTATTGAAACCCGGCGATATCCACAAGGTACATTTTGATTTCAGCAATCCCGCCTGGTTTGTAATCAAGGACAACGAACAGCCGAAATCGCTTTCTGATCCTGGTAATCAGTCATGGAGCGCTCGTTTCCGGCTTGTTTATCGCCCACCCTCACGCGAGGAATGTGCCGGTCTTGCCAATGCTTCCATTATCTGGCATGGCTCCATGGCCTCCCGTGCTTTCAGTGGCGGCAGGATAGATTGAAGTCACAGGAAACTGCTTTAAGGTTCGATACAAACCTCGAACCAGATTATCGTTTGTGGACCTTCCTGTACTGCGGATAATTCCACCGTGTTGTAACCGCGCCTGACAGCCGTAACAGGAACTTCAAACTGCATAACTCGCGGAGCCACTTCGCATACATTCATCCTGGGCAGTTCCAGGCGTGGTTCCGGTTTGGCGGGCACCGGAAGATCTTTCAAAACTCGGCAATCGCTGCCATTAAATCGGACTGCCAGCCTCGCGGAAGCAATGTCATCCGATTTGTCCAATCCTACGTGAACAACACAACGTCCCGTGTCCGGTTTCGGACCGGTATGGATCTTGAATGTCACCGGTTTCTGCAACACAATAGTTACCGGTAATGCCGGACGGTACTTGCTCTTGTCCGGAAAACGGTCATGAATGCCAAGGGCGTGAAGGCGCGGGTTGTTCGTCGCTCCCGGTAAATCTCCCGCGGCGCGCAACAGGTCAGCCAGAGTACAGTCGTTTGTCATCCTGCCCTCCGGGGTACGGGAACGGATATTCATACCTACGGACTGAAAGTGATTGAATAGATACATACCATTGGCTCCGCGATCGAGAATTGAAGCTGCGAAGCCGCGCATCGCGGCCAGGCTGTGCATCATCATGAAACCTTTCTTCGTGCATGCATAAGTACAGGCAGTACCTGGAACAATCCGGCAGGTCCGACCCTCGGAACCGATTTGCGCACGCCACTCTTCGACAGGCGTATCGGCATATCCGTCCCACCAGTCACTGGGAATGATCATGTCCACCAGTTTCTCCTTAGCCCAGCCGACGGCATCGAATCCCATGCCGAACGCGAACTCCGGCGTGACCGGCACTCGTACCGCAAGCTGCACAGGATGACCAAGGCGTTTGGCAGCCGCCCGTGTCTGCCGGTGTACTGCACGGACAAAATCGGTAAGGATACTGCGTCCGCTCTCAACTTCATCTGCGTTGAAATTACCGGGCGTCCGTATCCAGTCCAGTTCCACGCCGTCTATGTCATAGCGCTGCAACACCTCGGCAACCAGCTTCAGGTAATGCTCGCGCACCTCCGGCCTGGCGTAATTGAACAAACCATTCCCGCCCCGCGTGCGTAATTCCGGATGTTCAAAGAACAGCGGGCTCACCCGGCTGGGGTCTTTCGTATAGTGGTGGTCATTCATGCGCAGCGATATCCATGGCGAGATTCCACGCGTACGGCAGCGAGGAATAAGCCTGGAAAAAACATCATCAACGCCAAGCTTGTGAAGTTCATAATATGATCGCGGCCATTCAGTTACATTTTTCTCCGGATCAGGATAATCCCAGTAACTGGGCCAGGCCTTGCTGTCATAGGCAACACGCTGGTAATTAACATTCCAGAACACATGACTGACACCGGTCCCCTCGTACTGGTCAACCATGCTGTCCAGCGCCGCAAACACCATATCCTTTGTTGTACCCTTGCCAAACGGTTTATCGACCTTATTGGAAACATAATTGACTATTCCATCAGCAGCCTGGTTGACAATAACCATGCGCCGATCCTGTGTACCTGACTGCGGAACAAGACAACCCTGACAAAGCACAGAAAGGATCAATCCCGCAAGTACATTGAATATGGCTCGCGAATTATGCATCTAGAACACCCTCGCTCCTTACTTACCCTTGTTGCTGTCGTCGCCTATGATAAATCCTACAGCATTCAACGCAAGAGATGTTTCCTTTCCCGGGAAAGCGACAAATTCTTTTTCCGCGCCAGCTTGAGCATATTGCCTTCGTATAAAAGATAAAGAGGCAGCATCTTCGCCGGCAAGCCACAGTTTGTCCGGGGCACAAAGAGCCAGCATACCGGGCAAATCTCCAAATTTTGCTCCACCTGGCAGGAAGTTAACATCATGTACATCCAGAATACTTTCAAAACGGAATCCGCTGGTATCAACGGCTGTGCGTTCTACCGCATCGCCGCATTGTGCGCCTGCAGCAGCAACCCATGGACCGGCGCCCTTGAGTCCGACAAGAGCAATTGACTTCGGTTTTGGGTCCATCTTCCGTGCAAACGCCACCACAGTGAGGATATCATGCACCCGTTGCGCAAATAACGCGTGGTTATAACCGAACGTATATGCCGGTGCTTCACGCGGATTACTGACACGCCGGGTCTTGTCCACTGGTTTGCCATTCACAAGGAAGTCACCCTGATACAACAGATCTACGCCAATTACAACCGCCCCGGCATCAAGCAGTCGTTTAATCTCCGCCTTCGGGTTACATTCTTCTTTCCCGCCCGCCGTACCTGCAAACAGCCCTGCTTTACCGATCTGATCAATCCAGATAACAGTCTGACCCTTGCATGATTTCGGCTCAATAATTACAACAGGCAATTCTTCGCCGTGGGTCTGATTCCTGAGTGAACCCGCTGTCACAACACAATCACCTGAGTTCTTTTTTGACGATGGCGCCCATTGTACTTCGCCTGCATCAGTAAGGTTTCGGCCAACCACGATATCAACACCACCTCCAAACACATTTCGAAACTCGGCGGCTGAATTGACCGCCTCATTCAGTTTTGTGTCAACATCGTCCAGCAGTTGCCGAAGCAGCTTGCGTTCAAAATCAGGTCCATCGGGTGGCATGGGGTGATCTTTATCCCAAACTGACATTTCTTCTTTTGTCAGACGCTTGTAGTCCTCCTCGACAACCGGCTCTTCCAGGCCAAGCTTAAAATACCTGTTCAACAGCTGATAGAACGCTTCGCGGGTAACATAGTTATAATTGTGTTTGAAATGCTCGCCCCTTACGAGCGTGACCTTCTCGGCAGCTCCAAGCATGGCGTACACCTGCTTGATTTCTGGAAAGCCCTTGGTAGCCATTTCTTTAGTCCAGTCATCGGCAGAATTCATACCCTGCGGCCTGGGCGCAAACAGCGCAGAAAACTCTACGTTTCCCGTGTCAACGCGTACTCCGCTGGCATTCTCGCATGTGCAACCTCCCTGCATGGCAGAGGAAACCATTACTGCAGGAAATGCAAACGCAATTCTCGGATCAATTGCACCCAGGATCATTGTCTGTGTTCCGCCACCACTGGCCCCGGTAACAGCAATACGTTTTGTATCCACTTCCGGCAGGCTGAGCAGGAAATCAAGTGAACGTATGGAATTAAGAGTCTGCAGCCCCATTACACTCTGGTAATGGGATTCCGCCTGTGGACTGAACAGGCCCCAGTTTTCCAGGGTATTCATATCTGGCCGTTGTTTGGAGAAACCGTGCGAGATCGCCCGCGGAATCTGGAGGCTGTCAGCATAGCCAATCATATCGTAATGAAACACCACGCATCCCATCCGTGCCATTTGTACACAGATCGACTGGAGCGGACTGCGTCCCCCTTCCTCGAAACGTTCTGCACCAATTGAAATTTCCTTCCGGACGGTTTTAATACCAGAATCATCAAACCGGCCCTGTTCCCAATGACCGTGCGGATACAATACACCGGGCAGCGGACCCTTTTTCCCCTTCGGCCTGTAAAGATTTCCGGTAACAAAGAAACCTGGAACGCTTTCGAAATAAACTTTTTCAACAGTATAATCGTCCCTGTCTATTTTTCCGTGAATGACGGCGTTGAGAGGAGTCTTTGCGGGCATCGGCCAAAGACCCAGCGTAACCAGCAACTGACGACGAACACGTTCAGAACGTTTTGCCCAGGCCTCTGATGTTGGCGGTGGATTAAACGGAAAGTAGCCGTTCAAGTCCTTTAGAGCACCCAGACGAACATCGCCGGCAAGGCCGAGTTCATCATGAATAAACGGCTGAACTTCCCTGGTGAATTCAGGCGCGTGAGCATGACCATGCCGTACGGTATCGAACACTCTCTTCGGACCAGCCAGGACATTGCATGCTGCATATACCGAACCTGGAGCGCACGTTACGTCAATGAAACCGGCAGATACCAGCGCCCTGGCCTTGATTGCATAGGCGAAGTTGACACAGTCAAAATAGCGCGATACCTGCAGCTGCTTCGGGTCGGCCTTCCCGTTAGTGTATGCAACCAGTTTTGGCCAGCCTGCAGAACGACCGGCTTCCGGTCCGGTGTGATCACAAAGTGCCGGGACATTTGCAGCAAACGCTGTAACCTTCGGACAAAGGCTCGCTGTTACAAAGGCCTGTCCACCGCCCTGACTTGAGCCATAAACAACAAATCGTTTCCTGTCCCACTCTGATCGCGAAGTGATGTACTGCGCCGCACGGTAACAGGAACAGAACATACGCAGAAAATAGCATGTGTCGCGACTCTCACGCCCCTGGTGCGGATAATCATTCAGTTTTCCGTTTTTCAGTTCCTCATAATATTCTTTTGGTTTCCCGTTCTCGATTTCATGGGCATTAATATCGATAGCCATCACACCACGTTTCGCATATGAAACAACACTGCCCGGAGTCAACGTATAGACTCCAGCGCCATGCACTTCCATGTAAGCCGGGAAAGGTCCTGCACCTTTTGGTTTGGCAAAGTAACCATATACCTTTGCCCCGTTGATACTGTTGAGGACCATCTCGTAGGCTTCAATTTTGTCATCGGACTGTTCTGCAATCAGCTTCAATTCCGGATTAAACGGCAGATTAGCCATCTCGTTCTTTTTCCCGGTCCAGAAGGAATCGAAATCATCCGGCTTCGGCATGGATGGAGTTATTTTTTCAGGCTTGCAGGCGGCACCCGCATAACCGTTAATGACCTTCCTGGCAGGATTTGTTTCGGTCATGGTAACGACCGCCAGCAGAAATGAAGGCTTTTTAAACTCTGCTGTGATAGCTGCCTTGCCGGCCGTAAAGACTATTTCACCGTTCGTCACCGAGGTGTAATCATTTTCGCGTATGACATACGGAAGCCTTACATTTTCTGCCGGTTGTCCATCAACTTTCAACTCCGCGTTGAAGACAACTTTTTCGCCGACATTGTAACGCGCATCCGAACGGTCAGCGGCCATGCTGAATTCATATTTCGGCTTAACCGGTACCGCCTGCCCGGCGAACATCATCCAGGGCGCAGACAGCAAAAGAACCAGAACTGCAAAACCAGACAGCGAGTACTGTAGACCTTTTCTAACCAGCATGGCATGTTTCATTGCTGACCTCCCGGTATTTATAATTCTCTCTTCAGAACTTATTGTATTACAGGCTTTATCACCCTGCTACTCAATTACCATCGCCTTTTCCACCCACGTGATTTTCGGCAGTCCGAACCGCCACTCGTCGCGCTTCGATGGAAGCATCAATATCTCGACCTTGTTCTCACCGTCCTGCAGACTGGCGAATCCCCACTGGCCACGACCGAGCGTCGTTCCGATTATCTTCCCGTTCACGAAGAGCAGACAATTGCCGCTGAACTGAAACCGGGCCATCACCGGACTTTTTGCCTTGATGGTTTTTATTCCGTATATCACCTTGCCCTCGCTGGCGGCTTCTGAATACAGGGATGAGAATGCAAACCGGCCATGTTCCATCGGGCCATCTATTAATTGATCCTGTGCCGGTTTGGAAATCTGCTTGTACTCGACATAGCCGAGCTTGTTCTGCTTGCCCAGAGGATTATCCATCGGTCTGCTTACCTTGAATTTATCCAGCGTGATTGAATCCCATTGATCAAATACGGTTGTCGTAAAGGCCAGCTTCCAGCCATCACCTGACAATTCTCCGTAAAGCGGAATTCTCAACATGCGCGCCCTGCCTTCGGGCTTGGTGATTGTAGCATTTGAGGCGGAGATCTTCCCAGTCTCCAGATCAGCTTCCGGAATCGCAAACGACCAGCCTTCAAAAGGAAAATCTTCTTTTCGGACAGAAAGTTTCAAGTGCGCCTTTACCCGGCTGCCTGTGACCTGGACCAGCAACGGACTGGTCCCCTCCCTGCCATCCCGGACTGTTGGATATGCTGTCTGCCAGTTCGGCGTCTGGACTTTA